>JAFTTD010000067.1 GCA_017466965.1 Bacteroidaceae bacterium | reverse complement strand
CAAGCTGTGATCCGTATGTGCCACGTGGGAACACAGCACGTCCCAAATTTATGAATCCACGCAACACCAGTGTATAGTCTCTTCTTTCCTCCCATGTGAGCGGTCCCAACGGGATGGTGCGCGTAATGTCTGTAGTTCCGTCCTGATATTGAGCGCCCGAATCTATCAGTAGTAATCCTTTAGGCTCCACAGGTATGTCTGTTTCCTCTGTAGGTTCATAATGCACTATGGCTCCATGTGCGGCATATCCCATGATGCTTGCAAAGCTTACACCCTTGAACAAGTCTTGTTCTGCTCTGCATTGATAAAGTTTCTCGTCGAGCGACAATTCAGTCTGTCCACCGGCTTCAACAGCAGGGACAACCCACTTCATCCATTTCACCATTGCCAGTCCGTCTTTAAGCATTGCGCTGCGATATCCTTTTATCTCTGCTTCGTTCTTCATTATCTTCATAGTCGAAACAGGACAGTCATGAATGATTTTATCAGCAATGCATTCTGCTATATGCGCATTAGTCTTATCCTTCTGAACCATCACCTTGTGTGAAGTAGCACGCAAATCATTTTCTATTTCCGTGTATTCCTTTATCACCACACCCTGACCTTCAAGATAGGCTGCAACAGCATCACTTATTTTAGATTTGTTCACATACAAAACCGCTTCAAAATCCGTAATGAACAAATAGCTGACAAATACAGGGTTATACTCTATGTCAGAACCGCGCAGATTAAGTGTCCATGCCACTTCGTCAAGCATTGAAATCAATATTGAATCAGCTCCCGACTTGTATATTTCTGCTCGTATGCGCTCTATCTTGCTGTGTGCTGTTTCGCCTGCATACTCCAAAGGCTGAATGAACACAGGATCAAGAGGCAGTTGAGGTCTGCTTTCCCATATATCATCGTATGGAGCAAAGTCTGTAACAAGAGCCAATCCCTTTGCTTGAAGCTCTTTTGCGAGTTCTTCCACTGCTGTCATTGTATTAACCCATCCGTCAACAGCCACAACAGTTCCTTTAGGCAAAACATCACCAAGCCACTCTGCCACACTCGGAGTTCCTTCCACCTTGTCTTTCATTAACACAAAGTCTGTTCCTTCAATCTGTTCAGCCGCCTGAAGAAAATATCTTGAATCAGTCCAAAGTGCAGCCTTGTCAGTTGTAACCACTGCTGTTCCCGCAGAGCCTGTGAATCCGGAGATCCATGCTCTTGACTCCCAATACTTTGGCACATACTCACCTGAATGCGGGTCAGTGCTCGGAGTGATAAATGCGCTTATACCCTTGTCTGCCATAAGTTTTCTCAGAGAGCAGACATTTTTCATTGTCTCTTTCATGTATTCTTTAGTATTAGTATTTATATCTGCATAATGTTTTACTTCCCCACAAAGATACAATAAAGAAATTAAAGAACAAACGGTTACGAGTTCTTTAGCTTTCAAGTTTATGAGTTATTGAAATTTCACATTATCTGCCCGCCTATTTTTTAGAACTAGCCTAAAGCGTATATAAGAAAAAAAGAGTAACTTTGCAGAAAATTTATGAACCTGAACCCGTCAAGTCATACGGATGACACAACAAAGGTTCGAAAGATTGTTTTTTATTAATATGAGCCGGCATTCTCACTTAGTAGTTTTTGTTGAGCAATGGCTGACATCATGAGAATAATAATTTATTAGGTATGCAGGATATTAGAAACATTGCGATAATCGCACACGTTGACCACGGAAAGACAACTCTTGTTGACAAGATGTTAATGGCTGGAAATTTGTTCAGAGAGAACCAACAGACTGGTGACCTCATTCTCGACAACAACGAATTGGAAAGAGAACGTGGCATCACGATTCTGTCAAAGAACGTATCCATCAATTATAAGAATACAAAAATCAACGTTATCGACACTCCGGGACACAGCGACTTCGGCGGCGAGGTTGAGCGTGTGCTCAATATGGCAGACGGATGCATCCTGCTCGTTGATGCTTTTGAGGGACCAATGCCTCAGACTCGTTTTGTTCTTCAGAAAGCTCTTGAAATAGGTCTCAAGCCAGTTGTTGTTGTAAACAAAGTGGACAAGCCCAATTGTCGGCCTGAAGAAGTATATGAAATGGTGTTCGACCTCATGTGCAGCCTCAACGCCACAGAAGAGCAGCTTGATTTCCCTGTTGTATATGGCTCGGCAAAGAACGGTTGGATGAGCGAAGACTGGAACAGCCCAACCGAAGACATCACATATTTGCTTGACACTATCATTGAAACAATACCTGCTCCGCAACGCCTTGACGGAAGTCCGCAGATGCTTATAACATCGTTAGACTATTCTACATATACAGGCCGTATTGCAGTAGGACGCATACACAGAGGTACACTCCGTTCTGGCATGAACATCACTATCTGCCACCGCAACGGATCTATGGAAAAGACTAAAATCAAGGAGCTCCATACTTTCGAGGGTATGGGACATAGAGTGACTCAAGAAGTTTCAAGCGGTGACATCTGTGCAGTCATAGGCCTCAGCAATTTTGAAATCGGTGATACTATCTGCGATTTCGAGGAGCCGGAATCTCTGCCAACAATAAGCATTGACGAGCCAACAATGTCCATGCTCTTCACCATCAACAACTCACCATTCTTCGGCAAGGAAGGAAAGTTCTGCACAAGCCGCCATATCGGTGAACGCCTGCAGAAAGAACTTGAAAAGAACCTTGCGCTCAGAGTGGAACAGAAAGAAGACACTACCGACAGCTGGATTGTGAGCGGAAGAGGCGTACTGCATCTTTCT
>JAFTTD010000066.1 GCA_017466965.1 Bacteroidaceae bacterium | reverse complement strand
TACGCCTCATATCATTATAAAAAAAGGGGCCATGTGCATCATCGCTGCTCATAGTCCCGAAAAAAGTAATATGGAGATCAAAAATTACTTAAGTGTCTCAATAGTGAAGATAAGAGTTGAGAACGGTTTGATTTCACCCATATCCTGGCTGCCATAACCAAGTTCCTGCGGAATGTAAACTTCCCACTTAGAACCGGCAGGCATAAGCTTGAGAGCTTCAACCCATCCTTCAATAACGCGTGGGAACTTCATGTTAACTTCAAATGGTTCACCACCGTTCTTTTCTGTTGAATCGAATACTGTACCATCGATAAGACGACCTTCGTACTTGCACTTAACAACTGTTGAGTCTGTAGGAAGAGCACCCTTGCCTGCTTCGATAACCTTGTACTGAAGACCGCTTGCTGTAGTTGTCACTCCTTCTTTCTTTGCGTTTTCTGCAAGGAAGTCTTCACCAGCCTTCTTGTTGTCACCATACTGCTCAAGAACCTTAGCCTCATGAATAGCCTGAAGTTTTGTGTTGAAGTCAGCGAATGCTTCTTCCTGAGTCTTTGCTGACTTGCCTGTGAGACCGTCGATAAGACCGGCGAGGATGTTGTTTACACCGATAGTCTTAGTTGAGTCGTTGCCGTAGATGTCCTGAGTAAGACCTTTAGCCATCTGCTTAACTGTCTGACCTGCCTGCATACCTTTTGTGAATGCTTCCTGGTCTTTGCTCTGCTCGCCCTGAGCACCGGCAATCAAACCTTTTACGAAGCTGTTCATGTTGGCAGAATCAACTCCAAGCTGCATAGTCATGTATTGTCTCAAACCTTCAGCCTGACCAACACCAAGGTCGTATGCAATTGAATCTACTTCGTCGTTGAACTCAGCGCTAACACTGCCTGAGCCGCAAGATGTAATTGACATTGCAGCAACGGCTGCAACAGCCAAGAAACCAATTTTCTTCATTGTGTCTGATTTTTAATTGTTGATATTTGTTGTTGTTAACTTCTGAATTAAAGAACTTTGATAAGCTCAACATCAAAAATGAGGGTAGAGAAAGGAGGAATCATATCGCCTGCACCGCCTTCGCCGTATGCCAAGAGGTAAGGGATATAGAAACGATACTTTGCGCCTTCGCCCATGAGCTGAACGCCTTCTGTCCATCCTGCTATCACCTGGTTGAGTCCGAAGTCGGCAGGCTGGTTGCGCTGATATGAACTGTCGAAGACAGTGCCGTCGATGAGGCGACCTTCATAGTGGCAGCGTACAGTGTCTGTAGCCTTAGGCTTTTTGCCGTTGCCTTCTGCAAGCACTTCGTATTGAAGCCCGCTTGCGGTAGTGACAACTTCTGCACGTGAACCGTTTTCCTCAAGGAATTTCTTTCCAGCCTCAAGAGCCAACTTGCCCTTTTCAGCCTTTTCCTTGTTCATCTTCTCCTCCTGTTCCTGGAAGAATGAGTTTACAATTATCTGTGCCTCTGAATGTGAAACCTTCAAATCGTTGCCATTGAGCACGTCAACGATAGACTGTGCAAAATCCTCAACCTTAAGAGAGTCCTTCAATCCCATCTGCTTCAACTGCTGACCTATTCCGAGGCCAAGAGCATAACTCAGTTTGTCCATAATGAATTTTTGTATAATATAAAATGATAATTTGTCCCATGCTTGTTGCCTGTATGTTCATAGATTAGGAAAGAACTATGGACACAAAGAACAATTTGGCAATAATTCTGCAAATTTACGCATTTATTTCATAGCCCATTAAATAGAAATCATAAAATTTGTTATTTTTCAAGTTTTTGTTCATTGCTATATGGTTTATGTTATTGAGTTATTGAGTTTTTTGCCCTGTCTGTCAGCCCTCATAACCTGCGTTAAAATAAATAAAAATGTTGTTGTGCTGATAATTGTCAAAAAATCATAGTATATTTATTGCGAAATATAAGTGTGTGATTTTTTAGATTATCATAAGTTTATGAAAAAAATCAGTGTCATGAATAGGTTATATAAAGTATTAGTTTTGTCATCATTATTTTCTTTAGGTACATATGCTGTCGGCCAAGAATATGAGGATGTCACGCATTATATTGTGAATGCCGGATTTGATGATGATTTGACATTCAGTGCTGATGGTGCGACAAAAGAAATTGTTGACAAGACGATTTCCATGTCCAGCCGTTCATGGGCTTATATTTCGGAGGATAATTCGGTATATGCATGGGCCAAGACCTTGGAAGAGGGAAATGGAAACTGGAAAGGGAGTGACGGGCGTACTCATGCCGTAAACGGATATGTTGGGCAGATAAAAGGATGGACACTGGTACATTCAAGCTTTCCCGGATGTGAATGGAAATATTTCGGTACACTTCCTTATGACCTGGAAGAGAGGGCTGTTCCCATTGCTGATGATGGCACTACTTACCAGGCGGTACCTGCAAGGCCAGACTGTGCTGACGGTAGCGACAATAAAGGTGCGTTGTTTCTGCGTGCCGGCTGGGGTGGAGAATGTTCGTACAAACAGGTTGTGAACTTGCCGTGTGCCAAGTACAGACTGGAGTATTGGTCGATAAACATAAATGAAAATTCCACATCCGACGCTACAGACCTCACTAATGTGACGTGTCGTGACGAAGTGTTCAGGGACGAAAGTGGCAATGGCTTTTCTGTCAGAACATGGACCAAGCATGAATTTGAATTTGTTCCGACATCAGAGTTCACTCTGGAGTTTGGTTATAGGGCAGGGAATGTAGGTTCTGGTAACAGCCCATACGTGTTTATTGACGGTATCAGGCTGTATAAGATATCGGAAGGAAATTATGATGAGATTCTTCGTTCTGACATTCAGAATGTCGTGAATGATTTGTTTGCCTTGTCTGAAGACGAACGGTTGGTGAAATTCGAAGGCTTGTATGACGAAATACACGATTTGGGGGATGTGGCATTAGGAGCTGCTACTGTCGAAGAAATGGAAGAGGCGTTGGCAGCGGTCAAGGCTATGGAGAACAGAGTCAACGAATTGTTACCTGTTGCCGAACGTTTGTTGTCCTTGATGAGGGAGGCGGAAAAGATAATAGACGCTTCAGAGCCGTATTCGGGATATGAGGATTTCATTGTTGAATACGACGGCATAACAGAAAGGCTTGCTGAGGCTACGAGCAGCGATATGGAGCAGATTGCGGAGCAACTGCTCAAGGCGGTTGAAAGCTACTATGCTTCGGGCGAAGTCGCAGGAGAAATTATCGATTGCACATTCCTTGTGAAAAATCCTCATTTCATTGTTCCCGGTGCCGAGCCTACATACGACGAAAGTGGTGTGCCATCTTATCCGAATGTGCAGAATTATTATGCAGGCGTTGTGCCTGTGGATGCCACATCTGAAGGGTGGTACAAGGGAAACATAACATCAGGGGACCAGCGACTGAATTTTGCTCAAGGGCGTGTATGCTGGAATCTGTGGGACACGTCTGCCGGCGAACATACAATAAGCCAGAATCTGACAAATCTTCCTGATGGATATTACAGTGTTTCGGCAGATATGATAACCCAGCCCGACTGGCCATACGAGGCTCATGTCTATGCAAAGACCAATGATTCGGATGTGTCCTCGCCATTCCTTGTCGTAGGTTACTGGAATGACAGGAACAATGGCCGGTGGACCACCCTGACAACGGAAAAGATTAGGGTGACAGACGGCACGCTTACTATCGGAGGACGTTCGGTGTTTCCTGAACACACACAAAAAGGATGGTTCTGCATGACCAACGTGCATCTTTATTTCCATGGGAAGGAAACTGTTGTTGATGAAATAAAATTTGTTGATGAGAACCTTAGTGTCGTTGCCGGTGAAAGTTTCAGACTGACAGTGAGCATATTGCCTGAGGATGCAACCTTTAAAAATCTGAAATGGGAATCAAGTGACCCTGATGTTGTTTCTGTTGACGATGACGGAAATCTATTTGCGTGGAGAAAGGGCAGTGCCACAATAACAGCCTCTTCTTGCAGGAACGAACAGGTTTGTGCCGTTTGCCTCGTTGAGGTTTCGGATAATACAGCTGGTGTTTCATCCTTGCAGATCAACGAAATACAATCAACGAATATTGACATGTTCGTTGACCCTTCATTCAACTATGGCGGTTGGGTTGAATTATATAATCCTACAGATAAAGCTGTAAGCCTCTATGGCCTGTATGTAAGTGATGACATTAATGATTTGAAGAAACACAAACTTGATGTTGAAGCAGGGGCTGTTCCTGCAAAGGGATTCAAGAATATCTGGTTTGACCATAACAACGTGAAGCGTTCGCAAGTCAATTTCAAACTCGATTATGACGGAGGCTCAGTATATCTGTCTGATTCTGAAGGCGAAATCATTGCAAGCATGGACTATCCTGCCGCTGTGCCACGAACCTCGTATGCACGAACCGAATTGGGCAAAAGCACATGGGGGCTTACCGCCCGCCCAACTCCCGAAAGGGACAATGGAGGAAGTGTGTTCGCAACAGACCGAATCGATGCCCCGGAGGTTGACAAGGACGGCCAGTTGTTTGATGCTCCGTTCAGTGTTTGTGTCAATATACCGTCGGGAGCGACACTCCGTTATACGACAGATGGTACCACACCGACACTTGATAACGGAAAAACATCCAAAACAGGAATATTCAATGTGTCATCTACTGTGACCTATCGTTTCCGTCTGTTCAAGGATGGAATGTTGCCGAGCGCCGTGGTAACACGTTCATACCTGTATCGTGACAAGGATATTGTTCTGCCTGTCATTTCTGTTGTGACAGACCCTGCCAACCTCTACGACGACAGTCTTGGAATATATGTCAGAGGAGTTAACGGTCGCACCGGAAACGGACAGACTACCCCATGCAACTGGAATATGGACTGGGACCGTCCTGTAAACTTTGAGTATTTCACCCCGGAGGGCGGAATGGTCATAAACCAGGAGGTTGACATGGCCATGTGCGGAGGATGGAGCCGTGCCTGGACACCTCATTCCTTCAAACTTAAGGCTGAAAAAATATATGAGGGCAAAAACTTTTATGATTATCCGGTGTTTGAAGCCAAGCCATATCTGAAGCATAAGACGCTTCAGGTCAGAAACGGCGGAAACGATACGGGGTCAAGAATAAAGGACCCTGCCTTGCAGGAGATTGTGCGCACATCAGGAATAGATGTTGACGGACAGGCATACCAGCCGGCAGTGCATTTCATTAACGGACAGTACATCGGACTGCTCAACATACGCGAACCAAACAACAAGCACTTTGCTTATGCAAACTACGGCTACGACAGCGATGAAATTGACATGTTCGAAATGAGCCCCGATTCGGGATATTGCCAGATGACAGGCACTGAAGACAGTTTTCTTGAGTGGTACGAGCTTACTTTCAACGCGTCCGACCCTGAAACCTACGAACATATTTGTTCGATGGTTGACATTGATGAGTACATCAACTACATGGCTGTGGAACTATTCCTTGGAACGGACGACTGGATAAGGAACAACGTCAAGGCGTTCAGACCAAGGCGCGAAGGAGGCAAATTCCGTTTTGTGCTTTTCGACCTCGACAGCGCATTCGGGTCAAACTCTCCGTTCTCCCTTCTTGAAAGCAGAAAGATATTCACGTTCAATCAGATTTATGACACAGGACAGGTTATTACAGAAGAAATAAAGCTTGTCACCATTTTCCTGAATATGCTGGATAATGAAGAATTTCGCAAAAAGTTCATCGACACCTTCTGTCTTGTGGCTGGCAGCACGTTCGAACCCGAGCGTTGCAAGGAGATAATCAATCGTCTGGCCGAACGCACGTATTCCACCCTGCAGCAGGAACATCAGAACCCTTATAATACGGCAAACAGCCTGATAAGTTCGCTTGCCAATCTGAAGGCGGAGATGATGAACAGCATGAAGAACTACTGGAAATTCAATCTTTCAGGAACAAGAGAGCAGAAGGTGAAACTTTCTGCAAATATTGATGAGGCCAGATTGATGGTGAACAACATGGTTGTGCCTACAAACAGGTTCGACGGAAGCCTCTTCGGGCAGGTGACAGTGCAGGCCGATGCTCCCGCTTCGTACAAGTTCATAGGATGGAAGAGCGACATAAAAGCCCTGGAAGACGAGAAGATGATTTTCGCCAATGGAGATGAATGGGACTATTACGACCAGGGCTCCCTTGATGGCGACAAATGGACCGCAAGTTTTTATGGCACAGGGGCGTGGAACTCAGGAAATGCACCATTAGGATATTATACCGGCGACAACAATAACAGCAGGGGGTATAACACAATACTCGATTATGGTGCAGACGCCTCAAACAAACGTCCGACATATTATTTCAGAAAAGTATTCAATCTGACTAAATCGCCAGGCGAGAACGATGTCTTTGTTTTCGACTACACTGTTGACGACGGATTTGTTGTCTATGTCAACGGACAGGAGGCAGGAAGATATATAATGCCAAACGGAACCATAAATTATACTACCTTCGCATCGTCGCATGCAACGGGAAATCCCGACGTGGGCAGCATCACGCTCAATCCGTCGCTTTTCAAAAAGGGCAGGAATGCAATAGCTGTGGAAGTTCACAACAACAGCAGTACATCCAGCGACATTTATTTCGACGCTTCATTGACACATCGTTCATACAAGAATAATGCGACATACATTTGCAGAACGGAAAAATACGAGCTCCAATCTACCGACGATATAGAATTGGTGGCTTGTTATGAAAAAATGACCGATGAGGAAATGAAGTCAAACAACTTTGCTCCAATAAGGGTAAATGAGATATGCGCTTCAAACAGCACTTATATCAATGAGTATTATCAGAAGAACGACTGGATTGAGCTCTTCAATGCGACGGATGCTCCTGTGGATGTTGCAGGAATGTATGTCAGCGACAATCTGGACAAACCACAAAAATACCAGATACCTTCAAGCGAAGACATTAACACCGTAATCGCACCATACAGCTACCTGATATTATGGGCAGACAAGCTGAATCCTGTAAGCCAGATACACACCTCGTTCAAGCTTGGTGCTGAGGGCGGTGAGGTTCTTCTTACTGCTGAGGACGGCGAATGGTGCGACACTCTTGTCTATCCGGCCCACGAAAGCGACTGTTCCGTAGGGCTTTATCCCGACGGAGGAAATAGTGTATATGTGATGGAGAAGCAGACCTTGGCTGCAGCAAATATGATTAATTCGTATGCCACATATTTTGAAGAACCGGTCTATGATGGTATCATTGAAAATAAGGTGCTGAAGGGCGGAGACCTGGAACTTGCCTATCATGACGGTAAGGTAAGCATAGAGGGCGATGCAGGAAGAACGGTTGAGGCAAGAGTGTTTACAGTGTCGGGACAAATCAGTATGGACCGCACGCTGGTGCTGACTGACGGTACAGGAAGCATAAGTCTCTCGTCATTGCCGAAAGGAACATACATCGTAGCGGCGGAAGATGATGAAGGCAACAGAAATACGATTAAAGTGGTTGTGAGATTGTAAGGCGTATTTAAGTTTTTAAGTTCTTTAGTTCTTAAGTTTTTGAGTTTGTAATGAAAGCACCCTATTATAAGGTTGTAAGGTTATGAGGTTGTGAGGTTATAAGGTAGGTAATGCGCAATGCCTTTGAATGTCTTGTGAATATGTATTCTTTGGTTGCGGCATACACGCAGAGGTGTGCTATCCACAAAACTTATACCCGTACACTTGCCCAAAAGGACCTTTTTGATGAACAATGCCAGTGGGACAGCAACTTCCCTTTCCAACTCAACGAAACGGTTATATGAAACAACCTTAGGGAATAGATGATGCAAATGTTTGCAGACCTGCTCCTGATAGAAATGTTTAAGACAACGATAGTCGGAATCGTGAAACAATATCATGATAAGCATGATTTCTGCTTTTGACATGGTGGAATTACGGTGATAGGAACGCTTTACTGTACTATTGAACGTATATTTTGCTACCATTCTATCAAAATACTTACAAAAATCATCTGCAAAACAGAATAATTTACTAACTTTACCTTCGGATAGGTGCTATATTTTATCAAGGAAAGGATGAATTATATAGTCAGAAACAACAACCAAGAACAACTATCATGGCAAAATACAATAAATACGGCTACGACATCCAGAATGGCAAGGCCATCATACCCGAGTGGGAGACAGAGATAAAGATGACAATAATATTATAAATAATGAGATTTATGAATAACTACAGATTTATCAGCAAATGCATCATTGCACTTTTGTCCTGCATCATAGGACTAACGTCTTGTAGAGACAAAATACCTACTAATGAAATTCATTATACAACCATTGATAACAGCGTCTTGCCGATAGAAGATTTTTCTCGCTTTGGCGAAGGGCGAATAGTGTCAAACAGTTATGTTCCAGACAAGAATGTATGTATATTGAAATTGGACAAGGATGTGACGGAGATTGGGGACAGCGCTTTCTCTGGTTGCTCCAGCCTCACGAGCATCACCATCCCAGAATCGGTGACGGAGATTGGGCCAGGTGCCTTCAATCGTTGCTCCAGCCTCACGAGCATCTCCATCCCAAAGTCGGTGACGAAGATTATGTCAGATGCTTTCGAAGATTGCTCCAGCCTCACGAGCATCTCCATCCCACCATCGGTGACGAAGATTGGGACAGCTGCTTTCCGTGATTGCTCCAGCCTCACGAGCATATCCATCCCAAAGTCGGTGACGGAGATTAGAGTATGTACTTTCGAGGGTTGCTCCAGCCTCACCGAAGTGCGCATCCCTAAGGGGTGCAATGTGGATGAATTAGCCTTCTGGAACTGCCCCAACGTCGAAATCATCCGCTACTGACCCTATCTCCCTCATTATCAAATACACTTAAAATTTGCCCCGGAATGGGGCATTTTTTTTGCCCAGAAAGTTTAACGGCATCGGGATACTGTATTTGCACTCTCTGTTTGTGTTTTCGAAATAAAATTGTATCTTTGAGTCAACTCGAAGATACTTTTACTCGTTGCAAAAAAATATTCAAGCAAGCTAAAGGAATTGCTACTTCTTTTCCAACTCAACGAAACGGTTATACGAAACAACCTTAGGAAAAAGATGACGCAAATGTTTGCAGACATGCTCCTGATAGAAATGTTTAAAACAACGATAATTGGAATCGTGAAACAATATCATGATAAGCATGATTTCGGCTTTTGACATGGTGGAATTACGGTGATAAGAACGCTTTACTGTACTCTTGAACGTATATTTTGCTACCATTCTATCAAAAAACTTACAAAATCATCTGCAAAACAGAATAATTCAATAACTTTGTCCTCAGATAGGTGCTATATTTTATCCAGGAAAGGATGAATTATATACTCAGAAACAACAACCAAGAACTACTATCATGGCAATATACAAGGAATACGGCTACGACATCCAGAACGGCAAGGCTATCATACCCGAGTGGGAG
>JAFTTD010000065.1 GCA_017466965.1 Bacteroidaceae bacterium | reverse complement strand
TGTAATTACACCGTATGTTTTCTTGTTATTGAACTGTGTTAGTATTGCTTCTGCTATGGCACCTCCAATTTGTGGCTCTGTTCCTGTACCGAATTCGTCAATCATTATAAGTGTGGCGGAGTTGCATCTGCGCATCATGTTTTTCATGTTGAGCAGATGGGAAGAGTATGTAGATAAGTCATCTTCAATGCTCTGTTCGTCGCCTATGTCTATGAACAATCCGTGGAATATGCCCATTTTGCTGTTCTCGTCCATTGGGACTGGCATGCCACATTGGAGCATATACTGAAGTAATCCTACAGTCTTAAGGCATACAGATTTGCCACCAGCGTTTGGTCCTGATATGAGCAGAATTCTTTGGCGTGAAGTCAGAACTAAGTCAAGTGGCACAACTTTCTTGCCGCTTTTTGACAATGACATTTCAAGCAAGGGGTGGATGGCTCTCTTCCAATTGAGAATTTGTTTGTTTTCAATATTTGGCTCTGAAGAATTTGTAGATATTGCGAATTTTGCCTTTGAACGAATAAAGTCGGTTTCAGCTAGTAGCTCATAACTGGATATAATGTTGTCAAGATCCGGGCGTAATGTGGCACTGAACTCTTTCAGAATTCTTTTTATTTCTTTTCTTTCTTCAGATTCTAGTTCACGTATTCTGTTGTTGGCTTCTACCACTTCTGCTGGCTCAATGTATATGGTACGTCCTGAATCAGACTCATCATATACTATTCCCTTGATTTTTCTTTTCATGGCAGGAGCTACAGGGATGACAAGTCTGCCATCTCTCATTGTTGGAGAGAGGTCTTTTTCTACCAAGCCTTCACTTTTTGCCGTTTTAAGTATGTTGCCGAGTAAGCGTGATACGCTCTGTGTCGTGTTCGCTATCTCGTGTCTTATGCGCATTAGCTGTAATGAAGCAGAGTCTTTGATGTTGCCATACTTGTCCAGAATTCGGTCAATCTGCCTAACGACTTGAGGGAATGTGGATATATCTTTAGTTAGATTATATAGTGTAGGGAACAGAGGTATGAAGTCATCGTCTTCGGATGAAGATGTATTGGCCGAGCGTCTCAGAAAAGTGTGTATTTTACAGATTGTGTCAAGAGAACGTTGAAGGCTGAAAAGTTCTTCCACTTCCAAATGAGCATTGTCTATCCTTATTCGTTTAAGAGCAGATCGCATATCAAAGAAGTTTTGGTCAGGAAAATCTTCTTCTTTAATGATTCTCACGAATTCCATAGTTTGCTTTACTTTACGTCGTATGATGTCATGGCTCGTCATGAATGTCATACCATCGACTTTTTCAATACCGAGAGGGCATAGGCAATACTCACGCAAAATATGTCTGATAGAGATGAAATCTACTTTTGATTCGTAATTGTCTGGATAAGTGTATGTCATTTGTTCTTTATAAATTAGGGCTGTACCAAATAAAAACAATCTATTTGGCACAGCCTCCTAAGTTAAGTTTGATAAATTTTGCGAGTTCAACTCTTGTGTGGCATTTATTAACCAATCAATATGAAATTAACTAATCAATATGAACGTGCCATCAGTACACGGCATTTTGAAGGCTTTCCGCTGACCATGTCAACTCCTGGTGTCTGCTCGAATTCAAATGGGACACAACGTATTGTAGCCTGTGTCTCTTCCTTGATCTTGGCTTCTGTTTCAGCAGTACCATCCCAATGGCACAAGAAGAATCCGCCATCTTTGATGCGTGCCTTGAATTCTTCGTAGTCATCACATTCATAGATATGCGAGTTTCTGAAATCAAGTGCTTTCTTGTAGATGTTGTTTTGAATGTCCTCAAGAAGGTTGTTCACATAATCTTCTATGCCTTCAAGTGAAACTGTTTCCTTTTCCAATGTGTCACGGCGCATAACTTCAACTGTACAGTTTTCAAGGTCTCTTGCTCCAATAACAAGCCTTACAGGCACTCCCTTTAGTTCATAATCAGCAAATTTGAATCCGGGACGCTTGTTGTCTGCATTGTCATACTTTACGCTGATTCCTAACTTTCTGAGGTTTTTGCATATTGCATTTGCTTTGTCATTCAGCATTTCAAGCTGTTCGTCTGTTTTCCATATAGGGATTATGACTACTTGAACAGGTGCCAATGCAGGAGGGAGAACTAATCCGTTGTCGTCAGAATGTGTCATAATGAGTGCTCCCATAAGTCGTGTGCTTACTCCCCATGATGTGGCCCAAGCGTATTCCGGCTTGTTCTCTTTGTTGAGGAACTGAACATCGAATGCTTTACCAAAGTTCTGTCCGAGAAAATGTGACGTACCGCTTTGAAGAGCTTTACCATCTTGCATCATGGCTTCAATTGTGTATGTGTCTAATGCGCCGGCAAATCTTTCGGTTTCACTCTTGACGCCTTGTACAACAGGTACAGCCATGTATTTTTCTGCAAATTCAGCATAAATGTGAAGCATCTGTTTTGCACGCTCTTCAGCTTCTTCCTTTGTGGCATGGGCTGTATGTCCTTCTTGCCAGAGGAACTCTGCTGTTCTTAGAAAAAGACGTGTTCTCATTTCCCATCTCATCACATTGCACCATTGGTTGCAGAGAACGGGAAGGTCACGATATGACTTTATCCAGTTCTTGAATGTGTTCCAAATTATAGTTTCAGATGTAGGTCTTATTATCAATTCTTCTTCCAGTCGTGCAGCAGGATCGACAACGACGCCATCGCCATTTTCATTTGTTTTGAGGCGATAGTGAGTTACTACAGCGCATTCCTTAGCGAATCCTTCCACGTGTTCTGCCTCTCTGCTTAAAAAAGACTTAGGTATTAATAGCGGAAAATATGCATTCTGAACACCTGTTTCTTTGAACATGTCGTCAAGAATTCTTTGCATCTTCTCCCAAATGGCGTAACCATAAGGTTTTATGACCATACATCCTCTAACGTCAGACTGTTCTGCAAGGTCAGCTTTTACAACTAACTCATTGTACCATTGTGAATAGCTGACACTTCTTTTTGTCAAATCTTTTAATTCTTTTGCCATTGTTGTTTCTATGATTGTAGTTTTATTAAATTCTATTTTTTGCAAAATTAGTCATAATAAATGAAAAAAACAGAGTGGAAGATTAGTTTTCTCACTTTTTATGCCGATATTTGCAATCAGTTGAAGTACATAAATTCTACATAAATGCGATTATAATTTTTATTTTCGGAGTTTCAACATGTTTTTATATTAATTATTTACACAATTTAGTTTATGAGAAATTTTAAATTTTATTCTTTTTTCATGAGCATCTTGATTCTCCTTTCAGGATGCGGAGCTAGTAATACAACTAAAGGCGGACTTATCGGTGGTGGCGGTGGTGCTGCTGTTGGTGCTTTAATTGGTAATCTTGTAAGCGGAAAAAGTGACAAAGGCAAAGGTACTGCTATCGGTGCTGCTATTGGTACTGCTGTAGGTGCAACTGCCGGTGTTCTTATCGGAAAGAAGATGGATAAAGCTAAGGCTGCTGCGGCTGCTGTTGAAAACGCTCAGGTAGAAACTGTTACTGACGCTAATGGTCTTGCAGCTGTTAAGGTTACTTTTGACAGCGGTATTCTTTTCGCTACAAACAAGTCAGACCTTAATTCTTCAGCAAAGGCTTCACTTTCTGATTTCGCAAATGTGCTTAAGACATATAATGATGCTGACGTTGCTATTGTTGGCCATACTGACAACACTGGAACTGATGCCATAAACAATCCGCTTTCACTTAAGCGTGCACAGTCTGTTGAGTCCTACCTCAAGTCTTGTGGTGTGACAACAGGACAGATTGCTTCTGTTGAGGGCAAGGGTTCAACTGAGCCAGTTGCTGACAATGCAACAGCTGCAGGACGCACTCAGAACCGCCGTGTAGAGGTGTATCTTTATGCAAGCCAGGAAATGATAAACGCTGCTAATGCCGGCACACTCAAGTAATTTGTATATATTACTCTGAATGAGTTTCGGGGGGGTATGGATAACTACTATATGTTTTGTTATGAATGTATTGGTAATATGCATACCTCCTTGTGTATTTTATATAAATCGGTCATTTTAATTGATGAGAACATTTTGGAATAGAGCTATATATATCATAAGATTGGTGGTATTAATTTTTTTTGCAGTGTCAATAACTTCTGTAATTATATACAAGTATTGTCCTGTAGCATATTCCCCTTTGATGTTTATTCGATGTATAGAGCAAATGTCCGATGGCGAGCAAATCAAATTAAAGCACAGGTGGGTTCCGATTGATTCCATCTCGCCACATCTTCCCTTGGCTGTAATGGCTGGAGAAGACCAGAACTTCAACAGTCACAATGGCTTTGATTTTGTTCAGATAAAGAAAGTTATTTCAGAAAGCAAAGCGGGCGGAAGACTGAGGGGCGCAAGCACTATCAGCCAGCAGGTGGCTAAGAATGTCTTTTTGTGGCCTTCAAGAGATTGGGTCAGACAGGGGCTTGAAGTATATTACACGGTTCTGATAGAGGTTTTCTGGAGCAAGGAGCGTATAATGGAGGTTTATCTGAACACTATAGAAATGGGTGACGGAATATATGGCGCTGAAGCCGTTGCAAGGGAGCATTTTAATAAGCCTGCCATGAAATTGACACGCAACCAGTGCGCAATGATAGCAGTATCCTTGCCTAACCCTATAAAATTCAATAGTTCCAAACCTACTAAATATATGTATAAGAGGCAAACTTGGATTATAAGGCAGATGAAGAATTTAGGGAGTTGGACTGTTGAAACTGCTAAGAAATAAATAAAAACAACTTTGAGCTTATTAGTATTTTTTGATTGCTCACCCGTGTTTTACGGCAGTAAGTGCAAAAAAAAACGGAGCGCAATTACACATTAAAGCAATACAAACTGTTATTTTACTGAAATGCATAAACTATCAATAATTATTCTTTTCCTGCTCAATTTGCTGGGGATAGCACTATATTCCTGTGATGACGAACTGGAATACGAGACAGGACTGAATGCTGAAATACTTTTTTCTGAAGACACAATAGACTTTGACACCGTATTCACTACCATAGCATCTCCTACAATGAGATTCAAAGTGTATAACCCTTCTGAAAAAGCAGTGCTGCTTCCTAAGGTTGAGCTTGCCACACTTGGCGAGTCGGGGTTCAGAATCAATGTAGATGGTGTTCACGCCAATACCTTTGCCGATGTGGAGATTCTGGGGAAAGACAGCATTTATGTGTTTGTTGAAATAACAGCAAGGAAAAACAGTTCCCTCCTTCCGGAAATGGTGAAAGACTCCATTATTTTTACGCTTCCGAATGGCAGACAGTCTCATGTCAAGTTAAGGGCCATGGGGCAAGATGCAGAGATTATGAGGGGCGTCACAATCAGTTCCGACACAATTTTCAGCTCAGGAGTTCCACGCATCATATACGACAGTCTTGTTGTGTCCCGTGATGCCAGCCTTACCCTTGAAGCAGGCACAGTACTTTGTTTTCATAAGAATGCCGGGCTTAGGGTGTATGGCCGACTGTCAAGCAAGGGGACTCTTGATGAAAATGTGGTCATGCGTGGAGATCGTACCGACAAGCTGTTCCCTTATTTGCCATACGACCGTCTCGACTCGCAATGGGAGGGAGTAACTCTGATGCCGGAAAGTGTTGGAAACCAGTTTGAATATACAGACATACATGGAGGCAGATACGGCATTGACTGCCAAATGTCGGGCATTGAAACATACAAGTTGATTATGAACAATTCTGTCATACACAATGTGGCTGGCGACGGGCTAAGCGTGAAATACAGCGCGGTCAGAATCTCAAATACCCAAATCACCAATGCGGGAGGCAACTGCGTGACGATAATCGGAGGATATGCTGACTTCACCCATTGCACCATAGCCCAGTTCTACCCATGGAACAGCGTTCACGGAAGCGCACTGTTTTTCACCAACATTCTTAACGACACGATTTATCCGCTCGAAAAGGCCCATTTTTATAATTCTGTAATTACGGGAAGTGCCAATGACGAGATTTTCGGACAGAAGCTCGAACCAGGAGAAGGAAACCCTGATGCAGACAATGTTCCCTTCAACTGCAGATTCACAAACTGCCTTATAAACACAGTCATTAAGGATGGAGACGACTATTTTGTCGATTGCAGCGTAGAGAGCAGTGACAGCGCAGTATATGGAGCATCAAATTTCAGGCACATCGACAACAGCAATTACACATACGACTTCCGTCCCGATTCACTGTCACGAGCCAGGTTCATCGCCAGTCCCGTATATTCCTCAGCCTATCCTTCAGACCGCTTAGGAGTGGCAAGGCCGTCAGTCAATCCCGATGCCGGATGCTACCAATGGACAGAAAGTATCAAATGAGATGCAGACGACATGATGCCTGACACTCTCTTCCCCCGACTTTCATGCCGTCGGTACACACTGCATATTGCAAAACAAGATTAAAACAAATAACATAAAAAAATATAATTATGATAACAGTTTCAAACTTAGCCGTTCAATTCGGAAAACGCGTACTCTACAAGGACGTAAACCTTAAGTTCACAAACGGAAACATCTATGGAATAATAGGCGCCAACGGAGCCGGAAAATCCACATTCCTTAAGGCAATAAGCGGAGAACTCGAGGCTACGGCAGGAACAGTTACGCTCGGTCCCGGAGAGCGTCTCTCAGTATTGTCGCAGGACCACTTCAAATTCGACAATTGCACCGTCATGAACACCGTCCTCATGGGGCACACCGTTCTGTGGGACATCATGCAGCAGAAGGATTCGCTCTATTCAAAAGAAGACTTCACTGACGAAGACGGAATCAAGGCTGCCGAGCTTGAAGAGAAGTTCGCAGAGCTCAACGGATGGAACGCCGAGAGCGATGCAGCCATTCTGCTCAGCGGACTCGGCATTAAGGAAGACCTCCACTACAAGCTCATGGGCGAACTCAGCGGTAAGGAGAAAGTCAGGGTCATGCTGGCACAGGCCCTCTACGGAAACCCCGACAACCTGCTCCTCGACGAGCCTACCAACGACCTAGACCTTGAAACAGTAGTGTGGCTCGAAGACTATCTTGCCAATGTAGAGCAAACAGTCCTCGTTGTCAGCCACGACCGCCACTTCCTCGATGCAGTCAGTACCCACACCGTAGATATTGACTTCGGAAAAGTAAATCTGTTTGCCGGTAACTACAGCTTCTGGTACGAAAGTTCACAGCTCGCCCTTCGCCAGGCGCAGAACCAGAAGGCAAAGGCTGAAGAGAAGAAGCGCGAACTTGAGGAGTTTATCAGACGATTCTCTGCCAATGCAGCAAAGAGCAAGCAGACGACAAGTCGCAAGAAGATGCTCGAGAAACTCAACATTGAGGAGATACAGCCTTCAACGCGCAAGTATCCCGGCATCATATTCCAGATGGAGCGCGAGCCCGGCAACCAGATACTTGAGGTTGAGAACCTCAGCGCCACCGACACCGATGGAACTGTCCTCTTCCGCGACCTTAGCTTCAACGTAGAGAAAGGAGAGAAGATAGTCTTCCTCAGCCGCAATCCGAAAGCCATGACCACACTGTTTGAGATAATAAACGGAAACAGAGAGCCCGATTCCGGTACCTACAAATGGGGCGTTACCATGACTACGGCATACCTGCCGCTCGACAACACTGAGTATTTCGAAAGCAAGAAGAACCTCATCGAGTGGCTGTCACAGTTCGGCGAGGGCAACGACGTATTCTTCAAGGGTTATCTCGGACGAATGCTCTTCTCGGGCGAAGAAGTGCTCAAGCAAGTCAACGTGCTTTCAGGAGGCGAAAAGATGCGTTGTATGATAGCCCGAATGCAACTGAGGAACGCCAACTGTCTCATACTCGACACTCCGACTAACCACCTCGACCTCGAGTCCATACAGGCGTTCAACAACAACCTGAAACTCTTCAAAGGCAATGTGCTGTTCGCCAGCCACGACCACGAGTTCATCCAGACCGTAGCAAACAGAATCATTGAGCTCACCCCTAACGGAAACATCGACAAGCTCATGGAGTACGACGAATACATAGCGTCAGAGCAGATACGCGAGATGAAGGAAGCACTCTATGGAGCAAACTGAAAAGGCACGAGCATATTAAGAATAATCAACGTTTTGGGACATTAAGAAATCTCTGCGCTGAAATTTGAACAGCAGCGCAGAGAAATTTAGATTACAGCACACTGCAGTTGAAACTCCAGTGTGCTGTTTTTTTGCTTGGACAACAGTCTCTTTTCTTCTTCAGCAGATAGTCCTACCGGATACTCCGCATGGCAGCTATAGTTAAATTTGCTTTCGGATTTGGTCGTTCCTCTTGTAATTCTTATATTCGCAAATAATTTCATTCAACACTACATTAATGACAAAAAGTTTATATAGTATGAAAAAGTTTATGACCCATATTATTGTCGCTCTTAGTCTTGCCACAATGATGGTAAGCTGTGACGAGGACAACCATGCTGATGCGACAATGACCTACTATGGCAAGTGTGAGAAGTTGACGTTCCATACCCCCTTCAGCAACCATGCTGATTCGGTCGTGTTCGACAGTCTGGTGAGAGTGGCACTCGACGAGCTGGGATACTGCGGCGACAAGTCGCTGTTCCAGGAAAGCGCGGAAGTGGACGTGAGCGCACCGGTATATGCCGTTGCAAAATGCAATGAGCAAGCAGTTAAAACGTATGAAAACAAGATAAAGTCTATATCGCTCAGTCAGGTCAAATCGTGTGTCTTCTCGCTTGACTCTGAAATCATCGATGGACGTTTTGAGTCGCCTGACGATTTGCCGCTCGGACGATTCAGTCTGACACTGGAGCTTATAAACTACAGCCAGGGGCCACTGAAGAAATTCGATGTGGCGGTTAACTGAGTTTAGAGCTTATGGGTTAGTAATTAAGGAGTTAAGTTTTTTAGGAGTTAATGAGAGGGAGTTAAAAAGATGAGTTAAGAAAGGACGAATGTATTGGGTGGTATTGCTAACTTAAAACTAAAAAACTTAAATACGCCTTACAACCACAAAATAAAATATCTGCAATTATGAAAAAGCGTTCTATTATTATTTCCTTTGCATTACTGCTGTCTCTCTCTACCGGCAAGACTCTTGCTCAACCACGTTATGACTATTCGGCACTGAAGGGGGAGAAGCTGGGCAGAGGTGTAGTTGCCGTTTCGGACGGCGACAGTGTCACCGTATCGTGGCGTTATCTGTCGGAAGACAAGATAGGAACAGGGTTCAACGTGTATTGCAACGGAGAGAAACTGAATTCAGTCCCCGTTACGGAATCAACCTTTTACCGTGCTCCGAAACCGCAAGGCGCGGGCAAGCTCAACTTTGAAGTCGTAGCAGTTGGCGAAGGGGGCGAGAATGAGGGCAAGAGTGGGAGATACGTTGTTGACGCCGATAAAATGGAGCGCAACTATTTGTCGATACCTCTGGAACGCCCTGAAGGGGGGACGACTCCCGACGGAAGGCGATATTCGTATCATGCGAATGATGCGAGCGTAGGCGACGTTGATGGTGACGGCGAATTTGAGATTGTCCTGAAGTGGGAGCCCTCGAATGCGCACGACAATGCCCATGACGGATATACGGGCAATGTGATTTTTGACTGCTACAGGCTGAGCGGGGAAAAGCTGTGGCGCATCGACCTGGGCAGGAACATAAGGGCGGGCGCTCATTACACCCAGTTCATGGTGTTTGACCTGAATGGCGACGGAAGGGCGGAAGTTGTGATGAAGACAGCCGACGGAACAACTGACGGTACAGGTGCGTGCATAGGAGATTCGACTGCCGACTACAGGCACAAGGCTCAAGACCCTGGCAAGGTGTGGGGTAAGGAGATGGGCAAGCCTGTTAGGGCCATAGGAAGGATTCTCACCGGTCCGGAATATCTTACGGTGTTCGACGGCTTGACGGGAAAGGCATTGCACACTGTTGACTATGTGCCGCAGAGGGGAAGGCTGGAAGACTGGGGCGACTCTTACGCTAACAGAAGCGACCGCTACCTGGCATGCGTGGCATATCTTGACGGAAGGAAGGCGAGCGTGGTAATGTGCAGAGGATATTACACGAGGAGTGTGCTTGCCGCATGGGACTGGGATGGCAAGGAACTGAAGCAGAGGTGGGTGTTCGACACTAACGACAGCCGATGGGCATCGTATGCCGGACAGGGCAACCATAACCTTCGCGTTGCGGACGTTGACGGAGACGGATGCGATGAGATAACATATGGCTCGATGGCTGTTGACAATGACGGCACAGGGCTTTACAACACGGGCATGGGGCATGGCGACGCTATTCACCAGTATGCCTTCTATCCCGACAGCGAAAAACTTCAGATATGGGACGTGCATGAAAACAGAAGGGACGGTTCTGACTTCAGAGATGCTGCTACGGGCGAAGTAATATATAAAATACCGTCGGATACTGACGTTGGTCGCGGAATGGCTGCAGACGTGGATCCCAACAACTACGGACTGGAGATGTGGTCGCTCGCAACGGGCGGCATAAGAAACGTGAAGGGCGAGCTGGTGCGTGAGAATGCCAGGATTCCAGTTAACTCCGCAGTGTGGTGGGACGGTGACCTTTTGAGAGAGATGCTCGATGCATCGGCCATCATGAAATATGATTACGAAAGAGGCGAATGCGAAACATTGCTGAATTTCAAGCCTGAATGTACCTTCAACAACGGTACGAAGAACAACCCTTGCCTGTCGGCTGACATTATAGGCGACTGGCGCGAAGAGGTTATTGTCAGAACAAACGACAGTGGCGAGCTGAGAATATACACAACTACCATTCCGACAAGATACAGATTCCATTCATTTATGGAGGATGTGCCTTACCGCATTAGTGTTGCAACACAGAATGTGGCGTACAACCAGCCACCTGAACCAGGATTCTATTTCGGCTCAGACCTGAAAAAGGGAAGCATATTCAGAGGATGCAGAATAAAATAATGTTTGAGTCCACTTTTTGCATCAGGCATAAGTTTTTTAATCCTTAAATGATGTGTAAAACTGCTTTTTTGCCGATTTTTAATAATTAATAATCTGTATTTTTTCAATATCACAAATTATATCTATATTTGCGTTTGTCAAACAAAAATAAATTCAAAACAGGACAATGAAAGAAACCATTCTTGTAACAGGCGGTACCGGTTTTATCGGTTCGCACACAACAGTTGAATTACAGCAGGCTGGATACGATGTTGTAATAGTTGACAATTTGTCAAATTCAAATGCTTCAGTTGTTGACGGTATAGAAAAGATAACAGGCATAAGGCCGGCTTTCGAACAGGTTGACTGCCTGGATTATGAGAAGCTTGAGGCTGTATTCCAGAAATATGACATAAAGGGAATCATTCATTTCGCTGCAAGCAAGGCTGTAGGCGAATCAGTGGAAAAACCATTGTTGTACTATCGTAACAACATTGTATCGCTGGTGAACCTGCTTGAACTTATGCCTAAATATAACGTCAAGGGCATTATTTTCTCTTCTTCATGTACTGTATATGGACAGCCAGACCCTGAGTTCCTTCCAGTGACAGAGGCTGCTCCTATCAAGAAGGCAGAGAGCCCTTATGGCAACACTAAGCAAATCAACGAAGAGATTATTTACGACACAGTAAGGAGCGGCAGCCCGATAAAGAGTATCATTCTAAGATATTTCAACCCTATAGGCAGTCATCCGACTTCAATAATAGGCGAATTGCCTAACGGAGTGCCTATGAACCTCATACCA
>JAFTTD010000064.1 GCA_017466965.1 Bacteroidaceae bacterium | reverse complement strand
CACCTCGTCACTAAGATAAGAATGAGGGCTCGTTAATATTAAAACGCAGGCTCGTTTGTTTATTAATGAGCCTGCGTTATGTTTCTGTATATGATGTAATACAATGATTCAGTGCATGAATTTTGTGTGTTGTGTCTGAATGTTCTTATTCTTCGGCTTCTCTTAGTTTCTTTTCCTCTATTAGCTGGAAGTCTTTAGGGCGCAGTTCAAAGTTTGAGCCAAGATATTTTTCTTTTACGATATTGTTCTGGGCAAGCTCCGGCGGAGTTCCTTTGAACAGAATTTTTCCTTCGAACAGAAGGTAAGCTCTGTCTGTTATACACAAGGTTTCTTGAACGTTGTGGTCTGTAATAAGGATGCCTATGTTTCTGTCTTTCAGCTTCCATACAATATATTGTATGTCTTCTACAGCAATAGGGTCAACACCTGCAAACGGTTCGTCAAGCATTATGAACTTTGGGTCTATGGCAAGACATCTTGCTATCTCGCAACGTCTTCGTTCTCCTCCTGACAGCTGGTTTCCCCTGTTCTTTCTGACTTTCTGTAAACGAAATTCGTCAAGAAGACTTTCAAGCTTTTCGCGCTGATATTCTTTTGATTTTCCTGTCATTTCCAAAACGGTCATGATGTTGTCTTCAACGCTCATTGTCCTGAACACGGATGCTTCTTGTGCCAGGTATCCCACTCCGCATTTGGCTCTTTTTGATACAGGATAGTTTGTTATTTCTTGCTCGTTGAGGAATACCTTGCCTCCATTTGGCACTACAAGTCCGGTTGTCATGTAGAAGGATGTAGTTTTGCCTGCTCCGTTAGGTCCTAACAAACCTACAATTTCTCCTTGTCTGACATGTATTGATACATCGTTTACAACAGTGCGCTTTCCGTATGTCTTGAATAGATGACGAGTGTATAGCGTCATTTTTTCGTCTGAAAACTCGGGTACATCTGCATCTCCTGCATTAGTGGCTACAGGTCTGCTGTTGTTGTTTAGATTGCTCATTCTGAATGTTGGTTTTATGTAGATATTCCTACTTTTATTCTTAATCGTAACAAAAGTACAAATATATTGTCTAATAGTCGTGCTTGTTTGTTAAAAACAATGTTAAAAGCGGTTGAAATGACCTTTTTTTGCTACTTTTGCAACTCTAAATACTTTATAATGCTAACATTTAAGGGTAGTTTATATCATATTGGGCGTTATGTCGGCTTGATGGGGCGTGTTATGACGCGTCCTGACAGAATGCGTATGTTTTATAAGCAATATATTTCTGAGATGTTTCAGCTTGGATATAATTCTATAGGTATCGTATTGCTTATATCATTTTTCATCGGTGCTGTAATCTGTTTGCAGATAAAACTGAATATCCAAAGTCCATGGATGCCGAGAATGGTTGTTGGATATACAACCAGGGAAATCATGTTGTTGGAGTTCTCGTCTTCGATAATGTGTCTTATTCTTGCAGGAAAGGTGGGCTCTAATATAGCGTCTGAATTGGGGACTATGCGTATAACTCAGCAGATTGACGCCTTGGATATTATGGGGGTTAATTCTGCCAATTATCTTATATTGCCTAAGATTCTTGGGCTGATGACTATCATGCCTATCCTTGTCACGTTCAGTGTGGCTTCAGGCATATTAGGCTCGTATGCTACAACTCTGATGGGTACTACCACCGTGTCTGAACTGACAGAAGGGTTCAGGTATCAGTTCGATCAGTGGTTCTTCTGGTGCGGAATTATAAAGGCTGTTGTGTATGCTTTTATAATCACCAGTGTGGCATCGTATAAAGGCTATACCGTTGAGGGCGGTTCTGTTGAGGTAGGAAAGGCGAGTACAGATGCAGTTGTGACAAGCAGCGTGCTGGTGTTGTTTGCGGATATATTTCTGACTCGAATTTTGACATAAGCTGTTGTTCCATTTTTTTGTAGGTGTATAACTTGCGGCTAAATCATTAATCTTCATTCTTTTTCATGATAGAACTCAGAAACTTATATAAATCATTTGATGACAAGGAAGTATTGAAAGACATCAATACTGTATTTGAAAACGGAAAAGTGAACCTTATCATAGGACAAAGCGGTAGCGGTAAGACTGTTCTTATGAAGAATATTGTGGGCTTGCTAACTCCAACAAGTGGCGATATTTTCTATGATGACCGTAACTTTTGTTCTATTTCTAAGGCTGAGCAAGTGAAGCTCAGACGTGAGATGGGCATGATATTTCAGAGTGCGGCATTATTCGATTCACTTACAGTGCTTGATAATGTGATGTTTCCATTGAACATGTTTTCTGATGCTCCGTATGAAGATAGAGTCAAGCGCGCACGTCTATGCCTTGAGCGTGTGAATCTTTATGATGCCGACAATAAATATCCAGGTGAAATAAGCGGTGGTATGCAGAAACGAGTTGCTATAGCTCGTGCTATAGCTTTGGAGCCAAGATATTTGTTCTGTGATGAACCGAATTCAGGGCTTGACCCTAAGACTTCCATTGTTATAGATGAGCTTATTCAGGGAATTACTCATGAGGACGGCATAACAACAATAGTAAATACACATGACATGAATTCGGTGATGGGTATAGGAGAGAAGATAGTCTTCATCTGTGATGGGCGTGCTGAATGGCAAGGATCTAACAAGGAAATAATGGATGCAAAGAACAAGAAACTTGAAGACTTTATTTTTGCCTCTGATATTCTTCGCTATATGAAGATGGCTCATGATAATGACAAACATTCTGCTGTTTAATGCATATTGGTTCAACGTGCTTTCGTAATTTGGCTAAGTCGTCGTTTTTGTTTTCGGTATTATTCGTCTTGTTCAGTACAAGAATTTATGCTCAGGCCGACTTTACCCTGATGTCATATAACTGTGAGAATCTGTTTGACGCAATACATGACGAAGGAAAGGATGATTATGCTTTTCTTCCGGATGATATAAGACGCTGGAATAACAAAAGATTATATCAGAAACTGAGAAATGTAGGTAAGGTTGTTCTTGCCGCAGATTCTGTTCGTCCGGTAGATATTGTATGCCTTCTTGAAGTAGAAAATGACAGTGTCATGGATTTCCTTACAAAACGAACTCCATTAGCTAAGATAGGCTATAAATATATCATCACGCGTTCAGAAGATGCGCGTGGAATAGATATTGCTTTTTTATATACTCCATTGACATTCAATTTGATTGAACATCGTTG
This sequence comes from Bacteroidaceae bacterium, assembly GCA_017466965.1. Next base: position 1,587 of record JAFTTD010000064.1, on the reverse strand, counting down.
CATACGTGCTTCTGCAGGTCGTACACGTGACATCCTTTATATGTCGGGCATTGTTTCAAATGGTGACACCTTAGATGTTTATGGTGTTCATCTTCCGTCAAATTTAAGTGGCGCAGAAAGCGTCAAGTTCAGGAACAGTGTTGCAAGATTACTACGTTCAGACATCGATTCAGTCATGAACTCTCGTTTGGATCCAAATATAATAATAGCAGGAGATTTTAATGATGATGCAGAGTCTGCACTTTTCAAGGATGTATTGTCGGTCGTATCAGCAAAGGATATTACACTCAATTCGGGGGAAAGGAATATGCTGCTATATAATTTGATGCATGGCAGAAAGGAGGGTACATATAAATATAAAGGATTTTGGAAGACAATTGATCATATTTTAGTCAGTTCAAGATTGATAGACAGAAACTCTTCTGTTTCATGCTCATATGCTGATGCAAAGATATTGGCATTTCCTTTTTTGCTTGAAACAGATGACTATTATGGTGGAAAACGCCCATTCAGACCTTATCAAGGCATGAAATATCAGAATGGATTTAGTGATCATTTGCCCGTTTTTGTACGTTTTCGGCTCAGAAATTATTAGCGCATGAAAAATGACAAATAATTGTCTTTAAGCCGTTTTGTTATATAAAAAAATCCATTTGCGATATTCAGGGCATCTTTAATTGCTATTTAAATCTAAAAAATGGCAGTGTAAGTTTTAAGAAAACCTAAATCGTTTTGATGTAATACTTCTTAATTGTACTTTTGTAATCACTCACAGAGAGTGTGAAACAGTAAATGATGAGGAATGAAGTGAGACTATAGTATTATTTATATGCCTGATTTCATGAATAGTAAGAATCTGAAATATCTGCTTATGATGATGCTCGCGCCTATATTTGTTGCGTGTGCAGATACATACAACATTATAGGTACTTCTTCTCAATGTATGTTCAACGGCAAAATGGCTTATATTAAGCACATGGATTATGCAGAAATGAAGATTCTTGATTCCTGTGAAGTTATTCATGGTGAGTTTCAGATGTGTGGACCTCTTGATTCTGTAATCTGCGTGTCTCTGTTCATGGGAAACAGTAGAGGTATTCCTGTAGTTTTGGAAAAAGGAGATATAAGTATAAATTTAGCTCATTCTTCCATTAAAGTAGAAGGGACACCGTTGAATGAAAGACTCTATACATTCTTGAATTCTTGTGATTCGCTCATTATGCTGGTTTCTGAATTGCAAAACAGAAATGAGAGCATGGTGTATGCTGGCTACGGATTAAGCAGTGATTTTGTTGATAGGAAAAAGCGTGAAGCAGAACTTAAAATGGAAATTCACCAGCTTGAAACCCAGTTTATAATGAATAATTATGACAATGTTCTTGGTGTAACATGGTTTATGGAACTATGTCATAAAGCGTATGCAATGTCACGTAGATATGTTTCTACACCCCAAATAGACGAAATATATGGTCGCGCGCCGGAATCATTCCGGCAGAATAAATTTGTTAAATCATATATGGACATGGTTTATTGATATTTTTAAGGCTTTTTCGGTATTTGTTATTGTAAAAGAAATATAAGTTTATT
>JAFTTD010000063.1 GCA_017466965.1 Bacteroidaceae bacterium | reverse complement strand
TATTAAAACTTCAGAAACGATAACAAACAATCATGAAAGAATATAAGTATAAGATAAAAGGTGTTCCTTACGAAGTTAAGATTAACAGCGTAGAAGAGAACATCGCCAAGGTAGAAGTGAACGGCATAGAGTTCGAAGTAGAGCTTGAAAAGCCAGTAGCTACACCAAAACCTGTAGTACGTGCCGTTGCAGCACCTGTAAAGACAATCGAAGCTCCAAAGGCTGCACAGGAAGCAGTGGCAGCAGGCGTAACAGCTGTGCGCTCACCGCTCCCAGTAACAGTAGTTGACATCAAGGTTGCAGTAGGCAACACAGTGAAGAAAGGTCAGACACTCGTTGTCCTCGAAGCAATGAAGATGGAGAACAACATCGATTCAGAGCGTGACGGAAAGATTACAGAAATTAAGGTTAACAAGGGCGACTCTGTAATGGAAGGCGCAATCCTTGTCACAATCGAGTAAGAATATCATAAAAACAAGAAATAATGATACTTGAAAGTGTTAGTACAATGAGCTTTATAGCAGAGAAGTTCGTCGATTTCTGGGACTACACAGGATTTGCAAACTTTGAATGGGCAAACCTCATCATGATTGCAGTTGGTGCGTTCTTCATCTGGCTTGCCATCAAGAAAGACTTCGAACCGCTTTTGCTCATACCGATAGGACTCGGTATCGTATTGGGTAACATCCCATTCAAAGCCGCAGGACTTGAAATCGGACTCTATGAGGACCATTCCGTCCTCAACATATTCTACCAGGGAGTACGCCAGGGATGGTATCCGCCGCTCGTATTCCTCGGAATCGGTGCTATGACTGACTTCACAGCCCTCATAGCAAACCCTAAACTCATGCTCGTAGGAGCTGCCGCACAGTTCGGAATCTTCGGCGCATACATCATTGCCCTTGCACTCGGATTCGAGCCTAACCAGGCAGCCGGCATCGCCATCATCGGTGGAGCCGACGGACCTACAGCCATCTTCCTCTCTTCTAAGCTTGCCCCTAACCTGATGGGTGCAATTGCAGTCTGCGCATACTCATACATGGCGCTCGTGCCTGTGATACAGCCGTTCGTGATGCGTGCCCTCACAACTGAGAAAGAACGACTCATCACTATGAAGCCAAGCCGCTCAGTGAGCCAGACAGAGAAGATACTCTTCCCTATAGTAGGACTACTCATCACAACATTCATCGTGCCTTCAGGACTTCCGCTCCTCGGTATGCTGTTCTTCGGTAACCTCCTCAAGGAGAGCACTAAGACAACACGCCTCGCCAAGACTGCAGGTTCTGCGCTCAACGACATCATCGTGATGCTGCTCGGTCTTACAGTAGGATGTTCAACACAGGCAAGCGAGTTCCTCACACTCGACACAGTTAAGATTTTCGCACTCGGAGCATTCGCGTTCATCATCGCAACAGCTTCAGGCGTACTCTTCGTGAAGTTCTTCAACCTCTTCCTCCCACAAGGAAAGAAAATCAACCCGCTCATCGGTAATGCCGGAGTATCAGCAGTGCCAATGGCAGCGCGTATCTCTCACCAGGAAGGACTGAAGGCTAATCCGCGCAACTACCTCATCATGCACGCTATGGGTCCAAACGTGGCAGGTGTGATTGGTTCGGCAGTAGCAGCCGGAGTGCTTCTCGGATTCTTAAGCTAAAAATTAAAGTATATATAAATATTTAGCATTTAGGGAGATCTCCCCAATGGTCTCCCGTGTCATCAAAAATTTCCTGTTGTGAAACAGTAGTGATGTAAAATAAATTTATAATTTTTTTCATTAATTAGGAGTGTGTCGTGATGACACGCTCCTTAATT
>JAFTTD010000062.1 GCA_017466965.1 Bacteroidaceae bacterium | reverse complement strand
TAACGTGAGTTCGATATAAGAACTAAAAATCTTATATCGAACTCACGTTAAATACATTCCGAGTAGGTCATATGCCCGATTATTTTAATGAAACAGGAGAGGATGAATGTAAAGGTTCTCTTTATTTTGTATATGGAAATAATGCATTTGCTTTAAATGTAAGCATGAACCTGACAGATGAACCTGTAGAAATAGGTAATTTTGATAATGAAATTATTAATGCGGATACAGGGGGATTTTATAATCTTGTAGGCTCTTTGGATGTGGAATTTCATGACAGAGATATATCTCTTGGTTATACACCGGAATATATTTCATTGAATGAGAGTGCTATAGCCAGGCTTTTAGGATGTACACCTGCAGATTTGGTGATGTATGGTGTTGATGCAAATGGCTTTCTTGATAATAATTCTACAGCTAAAGGTACTTATGGATATTGGATGAAATCTGATGGAACAATAGATGCATTTGAAAGTGAACAAACTTCTTGGTTCTCTTCTTATTATGCAGGAGAATTAAATACAATGTGGATTGGTCACATGCCTAACTATTTTAAGGGTATAGGTGATGAAGAATGTAGAGGGTCTCTTTATTTTATGTATGGTAATAATATTTTTGCAGTGAATGTTTATATGAACTTTGCTGAAGGATTATCAGAAGAAGTTTTCTTTGCTTCGTATGATAATGTTGCAACAGAAGATTTGTTTGTTTCCATCATACCAAGTAACGATACTTATACGGATGAAACGATGGTAACAGATTTAAATATTGATAAGATAACAGAATTACTTGGTACATCATCACCAACTCTTTATGGACTTGCATATCCAAAAGAAGAAGGGAGTCCTTTTGTAACTTATGATTATTCTTGTGATCCAAATCCGGGATTTTGGATGGATCTGCACGGATTTTGTAGCTCGTGGGATAGTAATGGTTATAACTCGTATGGTATGACTTATGCTAATGGTATCATTACATGGTATCAGTATCCTGGTGCTCAGCATGCAGGTGCTAAGTTCAACTCTAAATTCTATCTTGTAAATCCTTCAAATGGTAAGATGATTACTTACAATGTAACAGTAGAATATATAGAAGAAATCAAATATTACACCATTACTTTTATTGTTAATAATGAGGTTTATGCAACTCTGGAATTTTTGCCAGGTACAGCCGTTTCAGAGCCAGAGAAACCGAAGAAAGTTGGTCATTCGTTCACTGGTTGGCAGAATCTTCCTAAAACAATGCCTGCAGAAAACATTGTTGTTGAAGGATTCTTTATTGAGGGTTATCATGATGTTGCTGCAGGAACTCTGTCAGAGATGTTCAGTGGTGTTTCTGATGTTGACAGCTTGACGGTCAGCGGTTCTCTTAACGGAACGGACATCGCCTTCATCCGCAGCATGCCAAAGCTCTGCTGCCTTGACTTGAGCGGTGTGAACATTGTTTCCGGCGGTAATCCTTATAATGAAGAAGGAAATACTACAGCCAATAATGTCGTAGGTGATGGTATGTTTGCAGGTCTTGCCAAACTTCGCACGCTCTATCTTCCTGCTACGGCAACAAAGGTTGGCCAGGGCATTGTCTCTTCTGAAACTCTTCGCGAACTTCACTGGAGCAGCAATGCCGCAATCAGTGACGGAATAGTTGATGATGCAGATGTTCCAACAAATATGATAGTGTATGCTCCTTCTTCTGTTGCTGGCTCATATTCAGGCAACATAGTCTTTGACGGGGTGGCAGAAGAGATAGTGCTGACAGATGAGGTTCCGCTTCATATATCATCCGGCTTCAAGGCTAAAAGCATTTCATACACCCGCCATTTCGACAAGGAGACAGTTCCTCATAAGCCGGGCGGATGGGAAAGCATCATCCTTCCTTTTGACGTGCAGTCGTTCGTCAGTGAGGAAGATGGCGACATAGCTCCTTTCAACAGCGGAAACAGTGGTGCAAAACCGTTCATGTTGGCACAGATGACAGCCAGCGGCTTTGCAGTCTCTTCTGCAATGAAAGCCAATGTCCCTTATATCATTGCAATGCCAAACAGCAGTGTATATGATGATCAGGATAACATCAGTGGCAATGTGACGTTCATGTCCCAGTCTGCAGAAGGTGTGCCAGTGCTTCCAACCTCTGCTGCACAAACAGCAGCAGGCAAGGAGTTTGACCTGGTTCCTGCATTTGAAACTGTGGAACGTAGTTTCAGCGTATATGCTCTGAATGACGGAACATATAACGACCTGATTCCGGGCAGCGCCTTTGTGTCCGGTCTCCGAGAAATCAGACCTTTTGAGGCTTACGCTTCAGTAGAGTCAAAGCCTGCAAATGCAAAGACTCACTTCGTGATAGGCGATGACGGCACTGCTACGGATATTCAGCGTCTGTACGACAGCTTGTTCGGCAGTCTGAAGGTTGAATGCCATAACGGTGTTCTTTACATCTTCTCTTCAGAAGTTCAGACCATCGGCCTTTACAGTTCAGACGGTCGTCTTGTCCGCCTCATGGAACTTGAAGCCGGCAAGAATGCTGTTACCGGCTTGCCAGAAGGAGTGTATTTCGTTGGAAACAAGAAGGTGGTGGTTAAGTAGAAAGGAGTTAAGAAGTTAAGAAGTTAAGAAGTTAAGAAGTTAAAGTAAGAAGTTAAAATAGGGAGTTAAAATAGGGCGATAGCATAGGATGTTACATTCCATAGATTCGTCTGAACTTAACTCCTTAACTTCTTTACTCCTCTAACAGTGTTTTCAGAACGGTGCGCTGGAGTTTTGTTTTCAGCGCACTGTTTTTTTGTGAATGCTGTGGTGGAAATATTTTTTCTCCACAGTGTTTTTTTGTCTTCTGTGTACAGGGGGTGTGCCTGTCATTTCTTGTGTGTCTTTTGTTTGTGGCTGAGGGTTGTTCTGAGCTGTGTGATAGTGATGCTTTTTATTTTGTGCCTCAGATGATGTGGCATGAGGAAAAAATATTAACTTTGCGATGAATGCATAAATGGAAAGATAATGGATAATTATATTTTTGAGTTGAAGATGAAGGTGCGTGATTATGAATGTGACCTTCAGGGTATTGTGAACAATGCTAATTATCAGCATTATATTGAGCATACTCGTCATGAGTTCTTGCTGCACCATGGGGTGAGCTTCGCTAAGCTTCATGAGCAGGGTACTGATGCTGTGGTGGCTCGGTTGAACATGCAGTTCAAGACTCCGCTGAAGAGTGGTGATGAGTTTGTCTCTAAATTGAGACTTAAGAAGGATGGCGTGAAATATGTTTTCATTCAGGACATTTATCGTCTGCCGGATATGAAGATTGTTATCCGCGCTCAGGTAGATACTGTTTGCCTCGTCAATGGTCGCCTGGCAGAGAGTGAGATTCTTAACGAAAGATTTGCGATGTTTCTGGGAGAATAGGAGAGGGAGCAAGTGCCATTTCTGATTGCTTGTTAGTCGGAGTGGTCGGAAAATCGGAATATTCTGAATAATAAAAATTTTCGAACTTAAATCAGTAATGAGTGAACAGGAAATACTTAGTACGATGGCTTTGACTAAGGTTAGGCAGCTTAGTCAGAGCAATGCCCGTCTCT
>JAFTTD010000061.1 GCA_017466965.1 Bacteroidaceae bacterium | reverse complement strand
CTTTATCATCTCTAAACAAAAAACTACAATCTCATTATACAAAGAATCCTACATTACAAAAACTATAAACAACATGGATAAATCAAATTTCGCATTCGGCAAAATCAATTACATCCTGCTTGTGGTCGGCATGCTCATAATTATCGCAGGATTCGTGCTAATGTCCGGAAACGGAACAACAGAATAAGCCTTCAATCCTGAAATTTTCAATGACACACGAATAAAGACAGCCCCTGCCGTTTGTCTTTTCGGATTCATATTCGTAGTAGTTGCAATACTATGGAAGCCGAAACGCAAGGTTACAGAGAAAGAAGAAGAGAAAGCTCTTGAAATATTGGAGTAAAAAAAAGATTTATATCAAGTTTTAATGTTGACAACTCAAAAACTTTTACATAAGGTTGTAAGGTTGTGAGGTTATAAGGTAGGCAATTACGTCCAATGGTATCGTCTGAACTCCTGAACTTCCGAACTCCTTTTGTTACAAGGTAGCAACTCAAAAACTTAAAAACTTAAAAACTCAAGAACTTAAAAACTCAAACAAATGGATTGGTTACAAACGATTATCATTGCAATAGTTGAAGGACTAACAGAGTTCCTCCCTGTATCATCTACAGGACACATGATTATCGCTCAAAACATATTGGGAGTGGAAAGCACAGACTATGTCAAGGCATTCACATTCATCATACAGTTCGGAGCAATACTTTCTGTTGTATGCCTTTATTGGAAACGCTTTTTTCAGCTCAATAACACACCTGCCCCCGAAGGAGCAACAGCATTCAGGAAGTTCATACACAAGTTTGACTTTTATTGGAAACTCTTCGTTGCATTCATTCCAGCAGCCGTACTTGGCTTGCTCTTCAGCGATGCCATAGATGCCATGCTCGAAAAAGTTGAAGTGGTAGCAATAACACTCGTAATAGGAGGTATATTCATGCTCTTCTGCGACAGAATTTTCAATAAAGGAAGCGAAGACACCAAGCTTACAGAAAAACGCGCATTCATGGTCGGACTATTCCAGTGCATATCCATGATACCAGGAGTTTCTCGCTCCATGGCCACTATCGTAGGCGGAATGTCACAGAAGATGACACGCAAGGATGCTGCAGAGTTCTCCTTCTTCCTTGCCGTACCTACAATGTTTGGTGCAACTGTATATAAAATGTATAAGCTGCTCAGCGATGGAGGCACAGAAATGATAATGAACAACCTCGACACGCTCATTATCGGAAATGTAGTGGCTTTCATTGTAGCCCTTCTTGCCATAAAGTTCTTCATAAGCTTTGTGCAGAAATACGGATTCAGAGCATTCGGATGGTACAGGATAATAGTCGGAGGCATCATACTTATAATGCTACTCGCTGGCTATGAACTCACAATAGTTTAATCTCAATCCATACTTGATTCCTTATAAATATGAATCCTCAGAAAGGCGAAATACTCTGTTTTAACAAACCATACACGTTGACTTCGTTCGATGTTGTAGCTCGTGCTCGTGGCATTCTGAAACGTTTCATAAAGCAAGTAGATCCTACAATCAAAAAGCTCAAGGTTGGCCATGCAGGCACACTTGACCCCCTTGCAACCGGTGTGTTGCTCATCTGCACAGGCAAAGCCACAAAGAGAATAGAAGAACTTCAGGCACACACGAAAGAATATGTTGCAACCCTGAAAATAGGAGCGACAACACCAAGTTTCGACAAAGAAACAGAAGAAGATGCCACTTACCCAACAGAGCATATTACAAGGGAATCACTCTGCGCCGTACTCAAATCCTTTGTAGGGGAAATACAGCAAGTGCCACCCGTATTCTCTGCAGTGAAAATCAACGGTAAAAGAGCATACAAATTCGCACGACAAGGAGAAGAAGTGGAACTCAAGGCCAAAACCCTCGTAATTGATGAAATTGAACTGATGAATTACGAATCCTCTGCAGAAGGAATCAGCGCTGTTATAAGAGTTGTATGCAGCAAGGGCACATACATACGCGCTTTAGCTCGCGACATCGGACAAGCGCTAAACTCAGGTGCATATCTAACAGACCTCATACGCACACGAGTTGGTGAATATCGTCTCAGCGACTGTCTTGACATTGCTGATTTCGAAGAATGGATGAGCAAACAGCACATAGAAACAGAGAAAACAGAAAACGAATCATAGCAGAAAGCCAACAGGAAAAACTGCAAATACATTAAAAAAAAGTAACAATACATGAAACTGTCACAATTCAAATTCAAGCTACCGGATGAGAAGATAGCATTGCATCCTACATTTCATCGAGACGAAGCACGCCTCATGGTTGTTCATCGCAAAACAGGTGAAATAGAGCATAAGGTGTTCAAGGATATCCTTGAATATTTTGATGAACATGATGCATTCATTTTCAATGACACACAGGTCTTTCCTGCACGCCTTTACGGCAACAAGGAAAAGACAGGCGCACGCATTGAAGTCTTCTTGCTGCGCGAACTGAATGAAGAGTTACGCCTTTGGGACGTGCTTGTTGACCCGGCACGCAAAATCCGTATTGGAAATAAACTCTACTTTGGCGAAGACAATTCCATGGTGGCAGAAGTTATTGACAACACCACTTCAAGAGGACGCACACTACGCTTCCTTTACGACGGACCACACGATGAGTTCAAAGCCGCACTCTATGCACTCGGGGAGGCTCCAATTCCTGACGATGTGCGCTCTTTACGCAAGGCTGAGCCAGATGACCTGGAGAGGTTCCAAACTATCTACGCTAAATACGAAGGAGCTGTCACAGCACCAACAGCAGGACTGCATTTCTCTCGCGAGTTGATGAAACGCATGGAAATCAAGGGAGTGGAACAAGCATTCATCACACTCCATGCCGGACTGGGTAACTTCCGTTCAATTGACGTTGAAGACCTCACAAAGCACAAGACTGACAGTGAACAGATGTTCATCAACAAAGAGGCATGCGACATTGTGAACGCGTCAAAGGATAGCGGACACAAGATTTGTGCTGTCGGAACTACAGTATTGCGCGCCATAGAAACAGCAGTAGGTCCTGGCGGACATATCAAAGAATTTGAAGGCTGGACAAACAAATTCATCTTCCCTCCATACGACTTCACTGTAGCAGACGCTCTTGTGGCAAACTTCCAGATGCCGCTTTCAACTATGCTGATGCTCAAGACTGCTTTCGGAGGATACGATGCAGTTATGTCTGCATACGACACAGCACTCAAGGAAGACTACAAGTTCGGAACATACGGAGATGCAATGCTCATCATTGACTGATGAAAGTACAAGTCCATTGACAACAGAAAATAATTATCAGCATCATAACAATGCATCGCCACACGGTATATTTAGGTTTAGGCTCCAATTTGGGAAATAAAAAATCAATACTGGAGTCCGCCGTCAATGAAATAAATAATCGGATCGGGACAATCGTCTCCCGGTCCGATTTTTTTGAAACCCAAGCATGGGGATTTGACAGCGACAATACGTTTATGAATGCAGTTATCTGTATATCAACAGTGCTGGAACCTATGCAGATTCTGCAAACCACTCAAGATATAGAAAAAGAACTTGGCAGAACTGCCAAGTCCGCTAATGGAGTATATCATGATCGCACCATAGACATTGATATTCTGCTATACGATGACGAACAAATAGAATTGCCACAACTTACCATTCCTCATCCACTTATGCACTGCAGGCGTTTCGTACTTGAACCCCTTGCACAAATAGCACCAGACATTATAATTCCAGGAGTCGGCAGAAGCGTGAATGAACTTCTTCTGCAAGCAGATTGACACTTACCCCCAGCTCTTCTGCAATTTTACCATATATATCACGTACATCACACCCGCTGTCATCAGTCTCAATCCATAACTTTCCCTCCGAAAAAGCCATGCGTACAGCCTCGGTGTCATGGTGCAATCCAAATGAAAGTTCTATACCCTTGTCCATCAGTTGGGACGCCTGCACTACGCCACCTCTGAAGCCATGCAGAATCCATTTTTGCAGAGGCTTAAGTTCGCTCCTCACCTTCAGAATTTCATCAACACCCTTTACACAATGCAGAATCATAGGTTTGCGTAGTTCCTCTGCTATCTCTGCCTGCCATCTGAACGCCTCTATTTGACAGTCCAAGAGTTTACCGGCATCGGATTTTCCTTTCAGTACAACACGATCAATACCGCACTCGCCTACCATCTGCACATTCGTATTACATACAACATTTCTCATCACCTCCTTGCCTGCAGCCCAATCCTTACCAATCTTCCACGGATGCAATCCTACACAAGAATAGCAACCAGCCTTCATTTCACCAACAGGCAAGCCGTCAACCACCGCAACAATATAATCAGCTGCAGGAACATTATGAGTATGGATATCTACAAAAAACATATTTAATTCTCTTAACCACATCACTCATTTCAACAGAACCAAACAACAAGGAATATCATTCAGAAACGAGTAAATAGTTACTATCATAATTCATAATTTATTATGAGGTCATAATGTTTTAATGTTATAAAGTAGGCAATACGTTATGTGGTATTGTCTGAACTCCTCAACTCCTGAACTTCTGAACTCCCTTTTAAAGGTTATAAGGTTGTGAGGTTATAAGGTATGCTATCATAATTCATAATTCTGAATTCATAATTAAGCTCCTTAACTCCTTACTTCCCCTACAATCACGTAAGTGCAGCAACAGAATATGCAACCATCACATACCTTATGAACTTACCTATAAAAGTAGAAACGAGCACTCCCCACACATTAGCGCGCAGCATACCTAACGCCAATGATATGGCAGTGCCAAGAATAGGGAGAAAAGCAAAAAAGCCCATCCAAGAGCCATGCTTTTCAACATACCTTTGCGCCTTCACCAGCCTGTTCTCCTTCAGCCTGAACCATTTACATATCTTCTTTGGGTCTGCAAACGAACCAATATAATAGTTCACCATTGAACCAGCAACATTACCTATAGTAGCACTTGCTACAGTTGTGTTCACATCCATGCCCGTAGTGGCAAGCAAAGCAGCCATCACAGCCTCACTGCTGAAAGGGAAAAATGTGCCTGCAAGGAAAGCGGCTAACCCCATGCCCCAATAACCATATTCAATAAAAAATTCATTCAAAGTTTCCATACATTTTAGTTCTTAAGTTTTTGAGTTTTTAAGTTTGCAAGTTAGCAATGCCATAATTAAAAACTTAACTCCTTTTATTATGAGGTTATAAGGTTGTTATGTTTTAAGGTTATAAGGTAGGCAATACCTCCCATGGTATTGTCTGAACTCCTCAACTCCTTAACTTCAGAACTCCTTATATAAGTTAAGCAATAACACCCAATGGATTCGTCCCTTTTTAACTCCTTCTTTTAACTTCTTCTTTTACTTCCTCCTCTAACTACTTTAACTTCTTAACTACTTTTCTCCACAACTCCCTATCCTCCAATTCCCAATAGCACGAATACAAGTATAAGGAGTATAGTGTAAACATTCATTACTTTACCGAAACATTGTGCCAAATGATGCCCCGAAACAATAGAGGCATTAACAAGTATAAACGGTAGCAAAGCAGAATAGTAACCAGGCAAAAACGCCAAAAGTACAAAACCGCCACTGCCAAGAATGAGAACGGTGTCATACAGTATCCTTATTCGTGTCTTGTCAAGAAAACTGTGAACACGAAACTCTATGCCACCCGCAACAAACATCACCAATGCCAACGCCACAACAATAATCTGATGAAGTGACAACGATGAATAGTCAAACAATTCAAACTCCATAAGCATACCTATATGTTCTGAAAACACATCAAGCCTTTCAGCCAATACAGCATAGCACACAACAAACCAATATGGAGTCAACAAACCAAGTACAGACGCACAAAGACTCTTCATGTCGAACGATCGTATCATAGCCAATGCCACCCAATATAAAGGCACAAGAAAGATAAATGCAGGGAAGAACAACGTAGCAAGAGAAATGCACATGAACTCAACATATACAAAGCCACGCCCACCATTCTGATAAGATGCGAACAAAAAGAAATAAGCTAACAAAGCAAGCACGCCCACAATATGTCCGACACTAAAGACATGAACTGAAAAAGAGACAGCAAAGAAAACCGTAAGCAACAACCCCATCATACGAGAGCCGGCACGCAACAACACATTTGCATTATTCAGTTCCATAAGCAGATACACTGCGACAGCAGACATCAAAGCGCCAATACCTAAACCAGTCCAACCTGTAATGAGTTCAGAAGGAACAATGCTCCACAACCACCCGTATCCCTCATTAGTCACGACATAACCAGTCCCCATGTCGGCGTTCAACCACCAGCACACGAAAGCAAGCACACCTGCGAACGGCAGAGACAACTTGCTATTAATCACCGCTTTCTGAATATTGCTAATCATATCTACAGCAAAGATACAACAAAGAAACGAAAGTGAGTGTGTATTTGAATCTTTAAGTTTGTAAGTTTTTGAATTCGCAATGAGAACATCCAATGGTATTGTCTTAACTCCTCAACTCCATACTCACGCATAGCTATGCATTCCGCCCAAAAGATAATTCACTCCGAAATAGGTCATCAGCACTGTTAAGAATGCTGCAAGCATATACAGATGAAAGAATTTCGGGTTGCGCAGCCATGAAATTGTGTCGGCATGAAAAGGGAGAGCGTAAATCATGAATGTAACCAGCGCCCAGACTTCTTTAGGGTCCCATGCCCAATATCTGCCCCAGGAAACATTCGCCCACACAGCACCTATGAATATTCCTGCTCCCAGGAAAAATACTGCCGGATACAGCAGCAGTCGGCTGAACAGCATCAGTCGTTCAGCTTCACGCGGCACGCACATGCCCAACAAACCGTTAAGCCAAATGAATGCGAACAAGGCATACGACACCATGATGAACGACACATGGGAGCTGAGCCACGGCGACACCAGCACAGGCATGAGCGGAGTTATCTGAGGATTCATCTGCCCCAGGTATGAAACCAGAAGAGCGAAGCCCGAAAGCAAAAATCCGAATGGAACAACAAATGAAAAACGGTTGCGAAGCATAAATGACAGAACCAGAACGCACAGAGCCATGAACTGCATTGTCTCATAACCGTTGCTCAACGGAATACGCCCGCCTATATACCAGCGCAGACCATATCCAAACGCATGGAAAAGCAAGGAAGCCACCAATGCCACAAGACACCACCTTCTCCATTTGCTCATGACAGACACAGTCATCTGACGCTTACGCAAAGCGCTCCACAGCAAACAGCCAAACGACATGAATCCAAAAGCAAGGTTGAACATAAAAAGAATTTTGCTGAAAGGGATACTGTTGTATAGCAGTTCAGCATTTATTTCAGCCTCAGAAAGGGGCTTTGCACTTCCGTCAGCGGGCAGAGGCTTCACCAGTGCGCCATTGCAAAGCATCAAGACCAGAGCCACCTTCTCATCCGTTTCCAAAATAGCTTTTTCCAACGCTGAAGGCTTGCCGGACTTCTGTTTGTCTTTTTTCCGCAACTCACGCAAAAGATACTGATCACCATCTGCCAAATCTGCAAGGCGAGCAAACGCGGAAGACTCTATCCCCAACAGACCACGAAGTTCAGCACTCTTTATCTTTATTATCGGAACATTCTTCCATTCTTCAGGGCATTTCATCCAGCTGCCAACAATCTGTTCAGCCGACAAGCCTCCGAAAGAATCATTACCTGAAAGTTTCTTCACAAAATCTCTTGCCAGAGTATTGAAAGGTGCCACTCTGCCATTATACACCACCTGGGTTCTTCCCAGGCTGTCAGCCTCTGCTTCAGGAATAACATAAAGATTCTTAGCCGTTGCCGGCAAACCGCCACTTGCCAGCATGAACAACAAGCACATCCCCCCCGACTTCAACAGTGGATGGCCAAGAAGTCTGCGAAAATGCCCTCTCCTTCTGAAAAGCACAGCGAGCATAGACAGAGCCAGCATCAGATAGCCAGTATAAGTGACAGCCGTCCCCCAAGGGTCGTAATTCACACTGAGCCAGCTTCCATTCCCGTCTTCATCATACGAAGACTGGTAGAAGCGGTATCCCCTACAGTCGAAAACCTTGTTCATCGAGATTTCAGCGCTCAATGTGTCTTCATGCCCCAAAAGCGTACAACCAATGCGGCTTACATAATCTGAAGGAGCATCCGTTCCGGGATAATATACTATATCAAACGAATTCAGAGTCAAGGAAAAAGGAAGATCCCTGACCAAGTTGGTTTCCTGTTCCACAAACTGCGCCACAGGAATGCCCGTCCGTAAATGAACATGGCCCTTCACGCTGGTAAGGAAAGATGTCAAAGCACCCGACAATATGACCACAAATGAAACATGCAGCAACAAAGAAGGAAGATTCAGCCACATTCTTCTTCTGCAGAACACATACAGCGCAGACAAAACCAACAAGCCCCACCCTATGCAAAAGGCAGGACTATGATAAATATGCTTACTGACGAAAGCCGTTCCATGTGAATGTTCCGCCAGAGTAGCGACAGCCAGCGTTGCAGTTAAAATGATATACAGCGACCAGACAAATCTTTTCATTGAGACAACAGCTCTTAATACAGCGGATAACGTTCGTCATTAACAGACTTCACCGCCATGCACTCCATCTCAATCAGCCATCCCGGACGGCACACCGGAGCCATAAGGAACACAATTGGCATATCTGGGAAACGAGTCTCAAACATCTCCCTCACTACAGCATAGTCAGCAATGTCACGAAGATATACCAGAATATGGCCTACGTTTTCGAACGAACACTCAGCCTCTTTCAGCAGAGCCTCAACATTCTCCCACATCCGAAGCGTCTGTTTGCGAATATCGCCAGGATAGACAATCTCGCCCTTGTTGTTAATGCTGGCAGTCCCCGATATGAACACCTGTCTGCGGTCGCCATAATCCACATAAGTGCCACGTTCAAAGCTCACCCCGTATTCGTATGTAGGATTCAGATGAGTAGGAGCATACAGATAATGAATCTGCTCCGGCATCACACCATCCACAGCGTATGCGTCCATCTGCACCAGCACCTTCGGACTTGAATGTCGGCCCGCAATGCCGGTGCTTGCAATGAAGTGAGTCTTGGCTGTCAGGTTCTGAGTGGCGAACACCTCATTGCGCGCCTTCACCACGCCCGCATAGTTCACGTCCACGTTCTGCACAAAGAGCCATGTGCGGATACAGTTGTCAGCCAGACAGCATCCGTGTTCCGAAAGGTGCGCCATGTAGTCATTGAACAGCTCACGCATCTGGCATTCCGAATCCCCGGCTTCGACAGAAGCCCCCGACATCCACAGATGGCGATACGCCCCATGCCTTACCTCCATGAATCCGTTCGGCAGAACCCTTGCTTCCACCCCCTTCTGCAGGTAAGCCCACAAGGCAATCTTCGTGCCGTCCAACGGAGGCTGCTCCACCACAGACAGCGGACAATCAGAAAATTCCCTAAGCTTAGCACGCAAATAGTCTGCCTGATTAGCGGCGTCACTCAGGAAAAAACGCTGGAAAACAGCGCAAGCACCCCTGAGTTCACCTTCAGCAAGTTCTGCATACGAGCCAAGAACAGCCTCCACCTGTTCCGCAAAAATCAATTTCTGGTCGGCAACACGAATCACGACGTGATACTCGCTCACACCATCAGCAACTTCATAACTTGATATTTTTATCAAAGTCTGATTTCTCATATATTTTATTTAAAACAAGCAAGATTTACACACAACAAAACATATTTCACTGAAACTCAACAGAATAACAATGAAAAAACAATTCTTCTCTATAAAAGCAATGTAATAAAATCATCATCACCATACTCTTCGACGTTAAAGTTACAGATTTTTATCGTTAAGCGGACGTTTTTTGCAAAGAAAATGAAAAACTTTCGTTTTTAAGCAATAAGCACGACTCCTTTTATTGTGAGTTTTTAAGTTTGTAAGTTTTTAAGTTGCCTACCTCCCAACCTCATTTTTAATATCCTCTCCACATCGCGAATTTACTGTTTTTGTTTAAATAACAAATAATTGTCTGCGCTCCTAAAACAAATCATCCTAACAAATATCTCCTAACTTCATTGAGTTTTACATAAATCTCAATGAAGTTTACATAAATCTCACTGAAATTTATATAAATCTCACTGAAGTTTATAACAATCAGCGCAGTTAGAGAATTTTTAGAGTTAAGAGGTGGGGATTTTTGACTCTCGAAGTGAGTTTATTAGTTTTTGAGTTGTCTTTTTTGAGGTTTATCG
>JAFTTD010000060.1 GCA_017466965.1 Bacteroidaceae bacterium | reverse complement strand
TGACATTTATAACTTTTTACTCGTTTCAATGCATGATTTTGTTCATTATTTGTAATTTTACATCGTTTGCTGGAGAAAAAATATTTTTATAAACTTTTGTATATTAAAAAATTAATGTAATTTTGCAGTACATATGTCCGTCTCTTGCTAAGAGACGGACAAGCAAACAGGTTAAAATGTTATTTTTATAAGCCTGTGAAATGTAAAAAGTTGGGGAATATAAAATTCGGAAGTTAGCCGATTTTTAATTTTAAGTAATTGAAAATCAAATAAATCAGTGATTTTCAATGAACTTGAATAATATCTTGTTCCCAGTTTTTCAGACTCATTTTCTTCAACTATTGAGCGCTCGTTTTCTTATAAACAGTAGGCTTAATTGCCTATGTGTAGATCGGGACTAATATTATAATATGGCTGTTGATAAGACAGAAGAACAGGCACGATGGTACGTTCTTATAGCGTATAAGAAAGAACTTTGTGCTGAAAAGGAATTGGAGGAGGAAAATATGCGCCGTTCACAAAATGGTGAACCTCCTTTGCGTTTCTATGTGCCGATGTATTATAAGCTTGATGGAACAGATAAGAAACATCGTGTCCGCAGACCGTTAATTCCTAACTATGTTTTTATCAGAGCCACATTGTCTGAAATATATGAATATAAGAAAGAACGCTCATATCTGAAGTTCTATATGACACATCTTCCAGGCGAGAATCCACATTATACTATTGTGATGGATTCCGACATGGAATCCTTCATCAAAGTCTCACAAGCCTACGGGCAGAATGTGCGTTATTACCATCCGAGCGAAATTGATTTGCTGGCTGGTGACACTGTGCGTATAATCGGAGGAGTATTTGATGGGGTAGTGGGGAAACTTCTTAGTCAGCAAGGCAAAGAGGGAGGAATTGTTCTTGTGCAGATACCGGGTGTCATCTCTGTTCAGACATGGCAGATTTCGCCCGAATACATTGAAATTCTGTCTTTTGCAGAAGGTACAACACGCCTTTATGATAACCTTGACGCTTTCTACGAAAAGGCTCGACAGGCATTGCTTAGCAAGGTTTCTGGTAAGAAAATAACTGACAGAGAAGTTGCTTCACTGACTTTCTGCATCTCCCGTCTGCAAAATCTGAATGTCTCGACGGTTAATATCCAAAGTCGTCTTGTCATTCTGCTTCTCGTTAGTCATGCACTTCTCGGAAATGAACGAGAAAAGGAAGACCTATTGACAAAGGCGAATGAAATTCTTTGCAAACTCAAGAGTCCTATGCAGAGGGCTTATCACCTTATATATATGTATGCCTGCTCTCCCGATGATAAATATCTTTCGGAGGCAGAATCACTTCTAAATGATTGGCATACGTTTTCAAAGGACAAGAAAAAGCTTGAAGCCTATTCTTCAGACTTGAACAAGTTCAGAAACTATTATTCAAGTCCTAAAGATTCTTTTGTTCAAGGATTTTCCGAACAGAAGGTTCTGCACGACTTCGATTTGAACAATACTTCAGAACTTCGTCAGCATCTATATTCACGCATACTATCTTCCTATTGCGATATGGCAGTTCTCTGTCATTCAGAACAGGAAGGATCTGCTATCAGAGATCATGAGTCTCGCCTTGATGCCATCTTCGAATACAACCGCCTTCGTTTGCAGTCCTCACAGACCGACGCAGAACGTATCCGTATTCTTAGCCTGATGGCTCAGACTGCATACTATATATCCGTTTCTCCTGAGAATGAGAACCCAGTGCAGTTCGAAGAGTTGCTTGACAAATTCTTTGCGGCAACAGACTTTTCCTCAATAACCGACGAGAGTGCTGTGCAGATGCTTATGCAGCTTGTCTCCGACAGCCAGAGTCGTCAGTACGAACCCGATGATTCCTTGCCCGAAGTTCTGTGGTTCAGAACTCAAGCAACGAAATGGATGTCTGAACTTACTTCCGAATCCTTGTGGCACAATCTTACAGATATACAGGCCTTTCATCGTCTGAAACTCATGTATGGCGCATTGCCATATCTTGACGAAGCAGATTATGAACCGCGTCTCAATGAAGTCCTGTCCGTATATCTTGAACATATCAAATCAGTCGATTCAGTACTGTCAGCCGATGAACTCTTGTCGCTCTATGATGCAGAACTCTCACGTTGTCCTGACGGCAACTCTTCTTTGTCCCAAACCATTTACAAAGAGGCAGAATCACGACTCTCAACAATAAAACCCAATACAGACGAATGGTGGATGTTCCGTACAATCCAGCTTCGTCAACAGTTCAATAATTCAGCAAGAGAAGTCTAATTTAAGTTTTTAAGTTCTTTAGTTCTTAAGTTCGCACAGGAAACACCCAATGGCATCGTCTGAACTCCCAAACTCCCTTCAACTCAAAAACTTAAGAACTAACGAACTTAAAAACTTAAATCGAACTCCTGAACTTCTGAACTCCAGAGTATTAACTCATAATTCATAATTAGAAATTTAACTCCAGAATAATAATGA
>JAFTTD010000059.1 GCA_017466965.1 Bacteroidaceae bacterium | reverse complement strand
TAGATGTTTTAGTATGCGGAAGTTTCTTATAGTTATATTGGTCTTTTATGTTTCTTTCTTAATATGTTCAAATCTCCTATCATGAGGACTCTCTGCATGATGTCCTGTTCCATAGGCTGCACTTCACCGTCCTCAGCACCTTCCTGTATCATGGTCTTTATTTCTTCTTCAGTAACTTTTGTGTCGTTTTCTTTCATGCCAATCATTTTGTAAACGAATGTAGTGCTTCGGGATAACAGCAAAACGCAAGGATATGCTAAATGTGATAGAAAAAGCATTGGACGTGCTACAATGCGTGCCACGGATTCGGCATAACTCATTCCTATTCTTTTAGGAAGAAGCTCACCGAAAAGTATAGTAAGGTAAGTAACAATTATAACAATAATACATTGAGCTATGTAGTGTGCATAAATACTGTTTACGCTCCATTCTTCAAGTATTGCTGTGAATTGTTGCGCGATTTTGTTGCCTGAATAAATACCGGTCAGAATACCTATGAGGGTAATTCCAATCTGTACTGTTGATAGAAAAAGGTTAGGTTCTTTGGTTAATTTCAATGCGGCTTTTGCTGACAGGTTTCCTTTTTCAGCCTCTGCTGTCAAGCGGGTTTTGCGTGCGGAAATAAGGGCTACTTCCGACATGGAGAAAAGCCCGTTCAATAAAATAAGTCCAATGATGAATAAGAATTCTTCCATGAGAAGAGGCAAGGTGTCGTTGCTATAGGCAAGATACCCTGTACTATTTTTTATGATGGTTTTGTTTGTAAATCCTTTGATTTTAATGCCAACTTGTATCTGTGTCCACTTTGAAACGATAAATACGTGCCAGCTTCACATCGAATACGAGTGTTGAATAACCCGGAATGTTCGCAGAAGAATAATCGTTTTTGCCGTATCCGAGATAATATGGAATATAAATTTTCCATCTGTCACCTTCAACCATTCGCATCAGAGCAGTGGAGAATCCTACAATATTCTGGCTGACAGCCATTATTGTTGGAACGTCTGTGCTTTCGTTCAGTGTAGATGAACTGTAGCTCTTTCCAAAATTGAATCCGTGTGGATATGTTTCTGTAGGGATGAGCCTGCCAGAGTAGTGAACGCGTACAGAGTCTGTGTACAGAGGACTGTATGTGCCTGTCCCTTTTTCTAACTTTTGTGCGTAAACATAGTAGTTCGGATTATCGTCTATGCCTAAGGAATCGCCGATTGTGAAGGCCTTGAATATGGCCCAGCTACCATCGGCATTCTCTTCAGCCACATGGGCTATGGAGTCGATGAAATGCTTGTTGCGCTCTTGCCAGTTGTTGAATTCGCTTACCTCATCCTGCTCGCTGCATGATGTTGCTCCGAGGATAAGAAAAAGTGCCACGAGTGGCATGAAAAACTTCTTTAGCATATTAGAAAAGTGGGGATGGATATTTAATGTAAAGGGAGGAACAGGAATAAATGACAGCTTGTCTTTATCCCTGTTTTCCCTTGATGATTATTATTTCAGATTTTTCAAAAGACTTGTTATTGTTACATTGTCTTCGATTATGCTGCGAAGATCGCTGATTTTTACTCGCTTCTGTTCCATAGTGTCGCGGTAACGAAGTGTTACACAACCGTCTTCAAGTGAATCGTAGTCAACAGTAACACAATATGGAGTACCGATTGCGTCCTGACGGCGATAACGCTTTCCGATAGAGTCTTTTTCATCGTACTGACAGTTGAAATGGAACTTCAAGTCGTCAATGATTTCGCGTGCTTTTTCTGGAAGACCGTTTTTCTTCACGAGTGGCATAACAGCGAGTTTTACCGGTGCAAGTGCTGCTGGCAAACGAAGTACTACGCGTGTTTCGCCATTTTCAAGCTGTTCTTCGCAATAACTGTGACACATGATGCTGAGGAACATGCGATCTACGCCAATTGACGTTTCAATAACGTAAGGTACATAGCTTTCGTTTGTTTCTGGATCAAAGTATTTGATGTTCTTTCCTGAGAACTTCTCATGCTGGCTGAGGTCAAAGTTCGTGCGTGAATGTATTCCTTCCACTTCCTTGAAACCGAATGGAAGCTTGAATTCTACGTCTGTAGCAGCGTTTGCATAGTGCGCAAGTTTGTCGTGGTCATGGAAACGGTAGTTCTCTGCTCCGAAACCGAGGTTCTGATGCCATGCCATACGACGTTCTTTCCAAAC
>JAFTTD010000058.1 GCA_017466965.1 Bacteroidaceae bacterium | reverse complement strand
AGTCGGCAGGATCAGTCCCTTCCTCGTAGGTCACAGTAAACAAATATGCATCAGTTGTCCATCCGTCAGCTTCAATCCATGAGTTGAGATGCATAAGACGTCCATCGGCAAGCTGATTGATGTATATGTCTGTTATGCGTGTTCCGTTCTTCACTCTTATTCCGTTCCAGTCTTTGCCTTCGCGTATTTCTGTGATGGGAAGATCCGTCTGTTGAGGTGAATCTTTCAGGATTATGGCAGTCAGTGCTTTTACTTTGTCTGTTTTTCCAGGCAAGTGGAAAGACATATATTGTTCAGTTGATTTGAGATCTTCATGTGGTGCATCTATAAATTCCCACCACATATCGTTCGGATAATCATGAACAAAGTCGCTATGGGCTAATGGACGCGGGAGCAGTGGACGTATAACAATTGAAGAACTGTCTTTTGTTATGGTCACGTCAAATCCGCGTTTTTTTACTTCTCCTCCAGGGTGCCATAGCCATTGGTATTCTGCCTGCTCATGACTCTTCAAATCGTCTATTACATATACTACATTGTCTATCCATAGCAGGTGTCGGAAGTTCCGACTTAGTTTGTGAGACATAGGGCCTGTTCCGTTGGCAAGCACATAGCGGATGTTGCCAGCGTCAAGAAGATGATTAATGCTGCCAGGAATAATTGCTCCGTGGTATTGTTGTGAGCGTGGTTGCCCTTCTCCGTCAACAAGTACTACGTTATGTGCTTGGCTTTGGAAGAAATAATTACGGTATTCGGGTTTTGAGTAGCCGCAATTGCCTGCATCTTTTAGTATGTCTGTTCCTTTGTGGAAAATGCTAATGGTATTTGCGTCAGCATGGGCATGATTCCATGTGGCTCCACTCTTCATTGCCACCAGTGTGGAGTTCTTTTCCCATGAAGAACGCATCATTGCCCATCCGAAATCCCTTAATACGCAAGATTTGCTTAGTGAAGGCAGTGATGGCGCACCGCTGAAAACAGGTGTGAACAGCAGACCGTTAGGTGTGTCGAGATACATGCCTTCACGATGCTGACCTTGCTCTTGTGATGCCAAGTACCATAGTGTGTTGTTATTGCTTATGCCAAGCTCGTGCAGCAATATCATGCACGAGTTGCCTGTTATGTTCTTATGGCTGTCGCCGAAATTGAGACTCCACATTTCACCTGTACGCGGATAGCAAACATTCATAAAATAATCAGGCAAACGCTCAAGGTGAGGACGTATGGCTTGTATCAGCTCTTTGCCTTTGGTCGGGCTTAAGTCTTTGTATGCGATAGTAAACAATAATGCTTCGCTTATTCCGAATGATGCATAGTTGAGGCTTTCGTACATACCGCCGTTGTCATCAAAAGTCTTTGATTTGTTTTGAAGTACATCGCCTGCAAAATCAAACCATTGAGGAAGTGCCTCTGCTACAGCATCCACATAATCTTTGCACTCCGGAATTTCATTGCGGAGGCTCATTGCAAGAATACCACCCATGCAAGCGCATGAAGTCCACCAATTATGTCCCATTGAATTTAGGGAATGTATGCGTGTAGGCTCGTTAATCCAGTCGCCGAGCAGGGGTGTTAATGCCAGACGTTCAAGACCATGAGCAATTTTTTTCTTTTCGGACGAAGTCATGTCATTATATACAGCATCAAAAGCAACTGCACAGTTGTATGCTCGTGATGCAATCTGGAGCTCGCTGTTCCATGCCGGACGACGTGCCAGCATCTCGCTGTTGCCCCATGACTTGTCCTCTGCATGGCGAAGTAGCATTTCTATTATACGTTCAGAATACTTCTTGTCTCCGGTCATGCGATATGCCATTGCAAGATAACTCATCTGTTTTATGTCCCAACGTTCCATGAGCTGGTCTGCTTTTTCTTTCATTGCAATCCATCCTTTTTGAGTGGAAGTGTCCTTGTTGATGCGTTGTTTTACATCTTCAATGCGTTCATTGGTCATGAAGAAAGTTGGATGAATGGACTTTTGTGCTGTTGACATAGTAGTCAATAGCAATGCGATAGATAAAAATATGCTTCTTGCCATTTTTTTCATCGTTGTGGCTTATTGATTTGAATTGAATTCTATTGTTATTTTACTTTTATGTTGAACTATTATTGCAATAATAATTCATTTGCCAATTAATATGGCTTATTTGCTTACTCTGAACCAGTCAATGTCAACCCATCCTCGCTGTTTGTCATGATGGGCTGTGCTGAAAAATCCTGTTTTTGCTCCAATCCATTTACCCTCTCGTGCTTTGAATGTAGTAGGAGCATTGATGAATTTTTTGCCGTCAGTACTGTAGGAGAATGTGCAGATTCCGCCTTTTGCAACTTTTACTCTCATGAAAATCTCGAGTTCGTAGTTTTTACGCAGTCCTGCACCAAAAACTTTTGTTGGCTTGAGGTCTGCAATGTGAACTGTTGATTCTGCATTTCCCTTTTCTGCATCTTTGCATATTGTTTGTTTCAGTGCAAATGTCTCACCTTTTTTTTCTGCTCCGATACGGCAATAGTCCCATCCCATAACTATAATGCCTGACTCTTGTCCATCGTCCTTTGCTGAAATTTTCATTTTACTTGTTGCTGTGAATTCCTCAGCAGGAAACTTCTGCAAAAGCAAGTTTGGCACTTCCCAAAAATTCACAAAGTTTTCAGAGAGAATATGACTGTAAATTCTTATGAATCCCATGTCTGAAGGAAATCCGTAAATGTCCTGATAATTAGCGTGCCATTCCCATTGCAGACCAAGATGGCGGCTGTTGAAATCATCGCTCTCTGCAGGAGTAGCAACAGGATAAGTCTTTTTTACGTTAGGTTTCTTGTGTCGGCTGACAGGATTACCACATCCGTCTCCATCCTT
>JAFTTD010000057.1 GCA_017466965.1 Bacteroidaceae bacterium | reverse complement strand
CTAAAAAGCTCCTCTGATGATTGATTATTCCGTTGTTTTTTCGTAAGTTTGCGCCTTAAATTAGAATTTTGGTTTCTGAATACATTTTTGATGATGAAAAAAATAATCCTTATAACAGGAGGGCAGCGTTCGGGAAAAAGTGAATATGCAGACAAGTTGGCTCTCAGTCTTAGTCCTAATCCTGTGTATATGGCTACTTCGCGCATTTGGGATGAGGATTTTCGCCATAGGGTGGAGATGCATAAACAGCGTAGGGGATGCGAGTGGACAAACATTGAAGAGGAGAAGTTCCTGAGCAGGCATGACATTGCAGGGCGTACCGTTCTCATTGACTGCGTGACACTGTGGGCTACAAACTTTTTCTTCGATTTTCAGGCGGACAGTCTTCGCTCTGCAAAAGCGGCAGGCGAGCATGTCGAGAGAACTTTGAACGCTTTGAAGGAGGAATTTGACAAATTTACATCTGCAGACGCCACATTCATCTTCGTGACAAACGAAATCGGTTCGGGAGGAGTAAGCGACAATGAGACTCAGCGCAAGTTTACCGACGTTGAGGGATGGATAAACCAGTATATCGCTTCACGTGCAGATGAAGTTATAATGATGGTGTGCGGAATTAGCATGAAGGTTAAATAAGGTTTGTTCCGAAAGAGAAGATGTTTATTAAGGAGTTAAGTTTTTAATTATGAATTCAGAATTATGAATTAGAAGTTCAGGAGTTCAGAAGTTATGGAGTTCAGACGGCGGAACGTAATAGGAGCTCCGCTTGCGACAACTGAAACTTTAGTTTTACAAAGGAGCGCACTTTAGTGCCCTCATAATAACGAGATAGAAAGATATGATTGAACCAACAGACAAGTCGTTTGTAGCATCTATACAGCAAAAGATAGACAACCTTAATAAGCCAAAGGGTTCGCTTGGCAGACTTGAGAGCCTTGCTCTTCAGATATGCCTTGTGCAGAAAACACTTAATCCGCAACTGAAAAATCCATGTCATATACTGTTTGGAGCGGATCATGGGATTGAACGTGAAGGGGTAAGTGTTTCTCCGCGTGAAGTTACATGGCAACAGATGATAAACTTCGGCCGTGGAGGCGGTGGAGTCAATATGTTCTGTCGTCAGCACGGATTTAAGCTGCGCCTTGTTGATATGGGTGTTGACCACGACTTCAATACAGAAGAATCCTCCTGTATCATTGACAGGAAAATAGCATACGGCACACGTAACTTCCTCTTTGAACCGGCTATGACTGAACAAGAATTTGAGAAAGCTATGCGTGCTGGTGCTGAAATGGTTGACGAGTGCAAGTTGGAAGAATCTAATGTGGTGTGCTTCGGAGAAATGGGCATTGCCAACACATCGCCGTCTTCGGTATGGATGCATCTTCTGACTGGACTGCCTCTGCATGAATGTGTAGGAGCTGGAGCCGGACTTTGCAGTGAGGGACAGCGTCATAAGTTGGACGTGATAACTCGGTCTGTAGAGCATTTCTTGTCATCAGCGCAGTTCGGCAGAAACGCAGAAATGGCTTTTGACCGCGAAGAGATAATATATATAATAAGGTATTTTGGCGGTTTTGAAATGGTTGCCGCTATCGGCGGAATGATTCGTGCCGCAGAACAAGGGATGCTCATCCTCGTTGACGGATTTATCATGACAGCCTGCATGCTTGCAGCTTCCCGACTTGAGCCATCTATCATTGACTATGCCATTTTCGGACATTGCGGAGACGAGTCGGGGCATCGCGCCATGCTCAATGCAATCGGTGCGCAGCCATTGCTCTCTCTTGGGCTGAGGCTGGGAGAGGGTACCGGAGCCATCTGTGCCTATCCCATTGTTCAGTCAGCTGTTGCCATGATGAACGAAATGGATAATTTTGAACATGCTAAAATCACAAAATACTTCTGATTTTAATCCTCTGTTTTAGCCTGAAAAAATCGGCGCAGAGAAAAAATGAAAACGGTGCGCTGAAAATTAATTTCCAACGGTCTGGAATTTAATTTTCAGCGCACTGATTTTTTTGTAATAAAACAGTGTGTTTTTTGTTTTGCCTAAGTTGCTGTTTGCTTGGTACTTATATAAGATGTTATAGACGTGGGTGCTTGATGCTTTTACAAAGTGGAGCGCAAATCTGTAATAAACGCAGGCTCGT
>JAFTTD010000056.1 GCA_017466965.1 Bacteroidaceae bacterium | reverse complement strand
TTTCGTTTGTGGAGCGGGCGTTTATGAATTTTCTGACCGTTTAGCGCGATGCCTCGTGAAGTTCAGTAGCTTGTTGCGACAGGAAGTGGACACCTCGGTGCACATTGGCATTGACCGAATAGTATTCTTCAGTCATAGCCTCCACCACGCATCGTGGTTTCTGAGTTGTTGCCCCATTGTCAAGATACACCAAAGGGCGGTTGTAAACCTTGCGCCCGAGTATGGGAAAATCTTCACGAATCTTCTGTAAGTCCATATTTCAGCTTTTTCTAAGCGCAAAGTTAGCATATTTTCTTCAATTTATGATAATAGTGTATGCTACTTCTTCTCCTTCAGTGTTTTTTGAGCTTTATTTTAGAAGAGTGCCAGGATGTATAATACAGTTTTGAGTTTTTAGGTTCGTATGGTAGGCTATAATGGTAATATGATGGTACAAAAGCGCATAGGTGTTGCTTTTATTGTTTGTATTATTCTATTAATTGTTTCTATGACGAACGAGTGTCGTTTCTTTGTGGCAAGAAGCCATAAAAATAATTGCAAATTCATCTATTTTTTCTTTTTCGGCATTATTTTCCAAATGGCATGAATCATAAAGTATCGTCCAATGATGTCTTTCCTTGATTCAGAGTTCATTAATGAATTTGTTGAACAATATAATCCTGTTCTGTTCTTAAACAGGTCATTCGCCTCTGTTCTGACAGTCAATCTTCCTTTTAAGAAAATCCGTTCAAACATTATATTCATTATGCATTCATTTGTATTCATGGATTTGTCCTTATATCCTCTTTTGCAATTTGTTGTAAGGTCAGTTATTACAGATACATTAAATGGCAACTTCCATTTCACATCAATGTCAAAGCCCCAATTAGTAATAGTACCAATGTTATATCCTTCTCTTCGATTTACATCAACATGTAAACCTGCTTTGACATCCTTCTCATACGATATTTTATGGTGCAGGTTAGAACTTAATTTGATTTTATAGTTTTTTACGGATTTTTTCTTTGGCATTTCTTCTTTTGAAGTACTTGTGAATCCTACATTATTGTACAAATTGAAATTACATTGACAGTTTAGTGTTGTGTTTCTTTCTTTATCTAAATGAAGATCCATATTGTTAGAGATTCCCAAATTCCAATTACCGTTCGTGTACATTGGGCGAGATATATTTACGCCTGTAACCTTGTCGTATATTGAAGCCCATACCATCTTGTTCTCTGTAATATCAAACTGAAAATTAGAAATGTAATATATCTTAGGCCGTGTAAAATCTCCCTGCAATTTGAATGTATGGGTCTTTATATTTTTCAATGCTAGTCCATTTTCAGTTATATTGAGTGGATCGGATGTGTTTCGTACATTTAGACTGTAAGACAGGCTTGGTGCACTAGAATTAAAAGAGTAGCCAGCATTTGCACTCCAGCCTTTCGAATTTATTCCAAAACTTGTTGATTTACCTAAATATATATTCACAGATATTTTCGGAAAGAAGGTTTTTCTACTTACAGTTGTGTCCGTTTTCGCCTGTCTGTAGTTTAGTTTTTCAATTTTATGTTCAAGTGGTACGTCTATTGTGAATTTCTTAAAAAATGATTTCTGCTTCTTTGGTTTGTACTCAAGATTGAATTTGGCATAATGCGCCCGGTCGGTGTTGCTTGTCCAAGAACTGTTGTCACGGTCAAGCGCCGCTTCAAGCTCTTCCTTTGATGGGAGAGTGCCCAACGGGTTCATGCCAAAGTCGTTCCAGCCTTCAAGCAGGCTAAGCAGGTGTATCGGATTGTCGTTGTCGTTTTTTTCATATCGGTATTGATAATTGCTTGTCAGCTTAAGACTTTCCGTAAACTTGTATGTGTACGAAGCTTTATATTCTATACAGAATCTACTGTCATCTGTTCTTGAATATTTGTTTAGCTTTTGTGTTTTTTCCGTATTGCTTAAGTAATCGTATGTATTGTGTTTATACGATATATTTCCATTCTTAAAATAATCGCTATACAAACTCATAGCTATTCCACAAATAGTTTTATTTATTTCGAGAATAGAGCTAAAATCGTTGTTAGCAGCCTTGTTATTACCTATATTACGTGTTATTCCGTATTTGCTTAGCAGATAACCAGGCTTGTCTGCGCTGATACTGTCTTGCCACTGTGAACCTAATATGTTAAGAACATCTTCACTGAACTTTGCATCAGCAATGGAAGAGTTTGATTTGTTTCTATAGATATCTATATATGATTCTATGGATATTTCGTACGGAGTATTTCCAAAAAGCATTATGTTGTTGTTTGTAATGAAGGTAAAAGCCTTTCCCTCTCCCGTGTAATAATTGTGGCTATATATATTACCACTCTCATAAAAATAAGTAGTATTTTTTATGTTTTTATAATGATGACTATGGCTAAAGGAACTTTTACAATCTCCAGAAACAGAAAACCGACCTTTTTTATCATCAAGATTATAGTCTATCAATATATTCGTTAAATTAAAATTACTTGCATCTAAATATGTTTGGGAATATGCATATTCTGCATAAGTCTTATTTATATTGTTGGTTAAGGCTTGTGCAGAAAATCTGGAATCATTTGTGAACCCGAGTCCGAAAATGGCACCGTAATAGCGGTCATTGGTTCCGATACCCAAATCAGTGTTTCCTGTAATGAGCGATTCAAATCCTTTCTTCAGCTTCACGTCCATCACATATCCAAGCTTTTTCCTTAATCTTGAGAATAGTGCGGTGCTGTCTCCCTTGTGGTCATACACCTTGAAGCTCTTGATAGTATATGCTGACAGATTCTTGAGGATGGTGTTCCTGTCGTTTTGGAAGAAGTCCTTGCCGTTGAGCAGCAGCACGTCCACTTTCCTGTTGTTGACGAAAATATTTCCTTCGGGCGTCATCTTCACTCCCGGCAACTGTTCCATCAGTTCCGATAGCATGGCACCCTCCTTTGTCTTGAAAGCTGAAGCGTTGTATATCAGAGTGTCATTCTTGAAATAGAATTTCACCTTTGTTGCTTTCACCTGAACCTCGTTTAACAGGATGCTCGATTCTTCCAGACGTCTTTTCATCGTCAGCCTGCCCACTTTGTATTCATATCGTTGCTTTTTAAGGTTTGCAACCTCCACAGGATGCTCAAGGGTGTGATACCCCGACGAACTGCATCTGATGAAGTACTTTCCTGCCGACTTGACTTCAAACTTGAACAGCCTTTCCATGATGTCCTTTGTCTCATTAACCAGTACAAGGTTGTCAGCGGTGTCAACGGCTATGCTGTCATGTGTGAAAAGAATAATCTGGCAATTGTCCATGAGGTGCTGTGACGGAACCATGTCCGAAACGCTTCCTGTCAGTTCTATATGTTTCTCCTGAGCATTCACAGCCAATGACAGGCATATCATCAGCACCACAGCCATGATTCTGCGCAGATACATAGTATGACTTTGAATGTCTGTTTTCATCATATTAGACATTTGCTTCTTTATTACTTTATTGCTTTATTGAATTAGTGAACAGCCTTCCGTTCTTTATCACGATGGTTTTTAGCAAGTAACCATCCAATAGTATCTTCCCTTTTTAACTCCCTCTTTTGAGGTTGTAAGGTTTTTAAGGTAGGCAATAGCCCAATGGTGTAAGGACACTAAAGTGTACTCCTTAGTGAAACTAAAGCTTCAGCCGTCGCAAGCGGAACTCCTATTCCGTTCTGCAGTCTGAACTCCTCAACTTCCGAACTTCTGAACTCCTTTAACTCCTTCCCCTCCTCACTCATTCACAATGAATCTTCCCTCCTTTGTCATTCCCTCTGCCGATATATACATCTGGGTGCATGAGGAGTTGTTGAATAACTCAATCTTAGCTTTTCCGTCCTTGTCCGTCTTCACGTTCGGTGCCCAGAAGATGGTGCGTCGGAAGTCCTCCATAGGCGGAAGGTCGGTGTAGTCCTCCGTCTTGAATGTTGACGGAACATTGTATCCCTGAAATGTCGTCTTCCTGAGTCCTTTCTGGCTTTCGGTGCTGAATGTCGGAATCGTGTAAATGAAATTTGTAACAGGATTTACCATGTCAGTAAGGAATGCATATCTCATGTACGCTTTCGGGTCGTCTGAAATATATAAGGATTTTATGTCGTCAATGAATTCAGGAATATCCTCTATTGTTTTCCTGTTGACTATGTCGTCAAGAATATAGTCATTTACATTGGAGGTACCAACCAATATTTCGTTTTTTACAATCTGGCCATTCTCGTATAACTTGTTGTTGAGGATATCAATATTTTCTCTGTCCTTGTATCTTGCGTCTGATAAAAATACTGCTTCATATCCGTCATCCAGCAGACAATCCATGTAATTCGCATAATACGAGGTTTTCCACATTCTCCAATTTTTGAATGTAGGTGTCACCTCGCCCAAATCCAAAATCCTTTCCCTGTCCGCCACACAGTCAAAATACACCGAAGCCCAATACTGGGCATGTGATTCGTTGTACCATTGAACAATGCTGTCGTTAGTGAAGTATTTGCCCTTTACTTTTACTTGTGGTAAAATATGGGTACGCTTGGTTATAGATATGTATTCATCGTCATCAGATGAAAGAACGGCATTGTTTTTCGTCTTCAGGAATCCATCCTTTTCTATGTCCCTAGTACGGGTTTCGTAATAGGAGAGCCTTCTTGGCTTTGGCGAGAAGTGTCTGTCAATGGAAACATAGTATGTCTTGAGCTTGGCCTTGTTCCGCTTGTTCATCTTTTTTGTGAATATCTGCATGTTCCATTCGCCGTAGATGTCCGGCAGCTCAAAAGCGTAATATCCCACACTGTCCGTAGTGGCCTTGCCCTTAAGTTTTCCTCCCTCCCTGTTGAAAAGATGTACGTTCATCCTCACATTGTCTATTGTATTTCTCTTCCTGTATGCCTTGAGGTTTCCGAACAGATAGAGCTTATCCTCTATCGGCTGTATTTTCTTGAACTTCTCCACTCCCGACATCAGGCGCCAGTCATATCTCCTCCATCCCTGAATCATCATCAGGAGGTCGGAGTTCATGCGGTGCTCCGCGTCGTCCGACTCGAAGTAGTACTCCGGATCCCTGACGTACCCTTTCAGCTCGGAGCCTAGCAGCATCCATGTCCTTATGTTCCCCTCCTTTCCTCCCGTCATGGTAGCAGCGTCCATTGCGCTGAACGAGAGGCTCGACTCAGGGCGTGCAGTGAGCGTAAGCTCCACCTTGCAGCACGGCGACAGCCTTGTCATCTCTGTCGTTATCTTCAGACTGTCCGCATCCGTCTGTCTCGGGAAAATCCACATCATCCTTTCGCTCCTTATCCTTCCGCTGCTGTCGAACAGCGTGAGCTGGTTCACTCCTCCCGACATTGCGTCCCTGCTGAAGCAGAGCGAGAAATCCTCCCTTGCCGTTATTGTGTCGCACGTCAGAATCTTTCCGTTGTGCATAAGGGCATATCCCAGCAGTCTTCCCTGGAGGCTGTCCGACACAGATACTGCCACCCTCACGCTGTCATGCCTGAGCATGTCCGCCTTCATGGTGCACCCCTCGCTCTCGGGCACAGGCAGCATGAAACTCTCCTTTTTCTTCATGCTTCCGTTCATCCTCAGATACAGTTCCCCGCCCGTAGGCGTCACTTCGAACGTGCCCCGTCCATCAACGGTGAATATCCTTCCGTTGTCCCCAACGGGGTTGCCCTCCTCGTCAGTAAGCATCCAGTCGGTGTCGATGTTCGCTCCTCTGTCATCGTATGCAGTGAACGCCACCCTACCCGGAAGCCCCCTGACAAGAACGCCGCCTTCGGGATAGAACTTCACGTTGTTGTCGTGGACAATCTCATCCTTGATTATATTGTAGAGGCTGTCAGGTCTTTCGCCTACGAAGTCTGATTTTTTCCATTTGCTGAACGTCCTTTTCATACTTGGCTTGTATTCCCTGAAGTTCTTGACATATATTTCCGGTTTTGAATAGTCGCCTTCTGTTTTAGTCTCCTTGAACACTGGGAACACTCTTGAGAAACAGTTGTCATCGCCCCAGTTCATCATGTACCGGGTGTATGCCCTTATCTCATAGAAGCCAGTTGCAAAGATGCTGTCAAGCATAATGTCGCCGTGAGCCTCCCCGTTGTCGTCAACATGCAGCTTCTGCTTCTTTATTATGTACCCGTCAGGTGTAAGCAGTTCCACATACAGTACTCGGCTCATGTCAGTAGGAAGGTTGTTGTCTGCCCTCACCACATACGCCTTGTACCACAGCCTTTCCTTCATGAAATACCCTGTGTTGTCAAGGTGCAGATACACCTTCTCCTGCGGCACAGCCTTGCTGAACTGCATGGCGTTGAACATGTATGCCATGACGCTGTCGGTAGGTGTGAAGCTCTGCTGGGCACTGAGAATCAGACTGTGGATGAAGAGAATAGCTATGGTATAAAGGCGCATAGATGTATGTCTATTATGTTAGTATTAGTCGGTTGGTATTTGTTTTTATGACGAATAACTATCGTTTTTGTGACAAGAAAAGCCAAGTTTTTTTTAAGTTTTTATTTTGTTTGGCATCTTCATTTAATTCTTTTTCCTGAAAATCCGACCTCTTACCTTTCTGTCATACCAATTGTCCATTACACTGATATAATACTCCATGTGAGGATAGCATTTCTCATCAATGAAGGCCTCGCAGATAGAACCGTCGTTAAGGATTGCGCGTATCCTTATTTTTGTCGGCTTGTCAAGCTTTGCGCTATATGAGAATTTGCCGTTGTTTATGAAGCATACGCGTGCGGGCTTTTTGCTGATGTCACCGTCCTCGTCCTCTATGTGAATCATATACGACACATCCTTGAGTCCCGGACACACTGTTCCGTTGATAAGAAAATTAGCGGAGTCACATTCAACAGGGACAGACTCGAGGGTTTTAGCCAGCGGAACGTTCCTTGTTACGATTATGGCGCCTTTCTTCAATTTCTCCAGGTTTTCATTGCCGATGTTAATGTCAAACACCTTATAGAATATGTCCCTTTCCTGTGAACGAGGTATGTATTCTATGTTAAGACCTGAATAGTCAACAGACTTGCTCTCCAAAAAATCCTTAAGAACTTTCTTTACTTCCTTGTTTAGCACATTGAGTATGATGGTGCTGTCATTTTTCAGTGACTCTACCAGATAATTAAGTGATGGAGTGCCAGATATGAACACGTCTTCAAGGGAGTCAACAGTAAGGAACTGCATCTTACCGCTTTTTTCACTTTCATCATTCTTCTCGGATGAATATACAATCTCGTCACCGACTGGTTCTGATACATTTGAATAAGCTGATACTTTGACGTTATAAAACAGCATCATAGCGAATAGAGAGAAATAGATTCTTGTTTTCATGATATAAATTTTTAATGTTTTGAAAAATAGTTTTATAAATGTATTAGTATTTATTTCTATCATTGAATTAGTGAACAGCCTTCCGTTCTTCACCTCTATATTTTTTGCGCTAACGTTTGCCTGATGCAAAATTACTGTATCTCTGTTTGTCTAACCAAATATTTCAGTTGACATTTAGTTGACATTT
The DNA here is from genome assembly GCA_017466965.1 of Bacteroidaceae bacterium. The sequence continues at coordinate 649 of JAFTTD010000056.1, read as the reverse complement.
TCATGTAAACAGTTGACATCTTTTTGTTGCGTTGCAAATTTAGCGCATGGAAATTTAACTTCCAAATATCAGTGGTGGACATTTTAGTTTTAAAAATTCAGTGTATCTGCTTGAATATCAACAGTGTAAACAAATTACAAAAAATCGGGTGGTGGACATTTTCATTTTTGTCATTATTTTTTTTGTTTTTGAGACTGTTATGGTTAGGATTTTGAGGAGGAAAGACGAGGAGGAGGGATAAGGAGTTAAGAAGTTAAGGAGTTAGAGAAGTTAAGTAGTTAGAGTTGTTGAAATGGGAATCTGTTGGTTGTAAGCCACTGTTTCAGTCTTGCGGGATAATGTTCTTATAAGTCGTTGCTTACGAGGAGCAAATCCGAGTTGTAAAATCACATTTTGTAATTATACGAGCATAACCTTTATTAAATTCGTCGGCAAATATATCTAATAACTTACAAATTCATGTATTTAAAAGCCCCAAACAACCAAAACTATTCAGAAATAACCAAATATAAACCTTTAATTATCAGTGTATTCTAAAAATTAACACTTTCAGGCTGCTTTTGATGGTTCCCAAATTTCCACATATTTTTGATACATATTTCTGACGTGGAGAATTTGCGGAGCTTATTTTTTGTCATTTCGTGTAGAT
>JAFTTD010000055.1 GCA_017466965.1 Bacteroidaceae bacterium | reverse complement strand
CGTTTGTATTTCAATGAGCCTGCGTTTGTGAATTAATGAGCCCCCTTTTCTGAATTATATATCCATATTCTTTTTCATTTTAGATGCTTCCTCCTTTCCCTCCTCCTCCCTTTTTGTCAGAACGGGTATCCCACGGCGAAGTGCAGTCCGAGGCTGTCCCAGAAGTTGGGCATGTTGTAGTATCCCGACTTCCCCGTTTCGTATGGCGCATGGATTCCTATTCCGAGGTCGAGGCGGAGGACGAGGAACTGCAGGTCGTAGCGTATGCCGAAGCCTGTTCCGAGCGCTACCGTCTGGAGGAAGTCCGACGCGGTGAGCTTGCCTCCGGGGTGCGAATCGTCGTGGCGGAGGTTCCACACGTTGCCTGCATCGAGGAAGACGGCTCCGCGCAGTTCGCCCGCTATGGCAAAGCGGTATTCGGCGTTGGCTTCAAGCTTGAACTCGCCCGACTGGTCGAGGTAGGTGCCTCTGCCCTCGCGGTCGTAGTAGCTTCCGGGCCCTATGGTGCGCACTCCGAAGGCGCGTATGCTGTTGGCACCGCCCACGTAGAACAGTTCGCTGTAGGGGGCTACGGACGAGTTGCCGTAGGTGAAGAGCGTGCCGAGCTGGAAGCGCATGGCAAGCTCGCTGCTGACGCTGAGGCGGTATTTTCTGCGGAACTCGGCGGTGAGGCGCACGAACTGCGAATAGGGGCTGCCAAGCAGTTTCTTGTTTTCGGCGCTGAAGCTCTTGCCCGACGCTGCCATGAGGGCGCTGATGATGTTGCCCGACTCTTTGGCTGTGAACTGGAACCACTTCTTGTGCACCCGTCGCGGTTCGGCGGTGTTGTCGTAGGTGAAGGAGTACTGCATTGCCGGTATGAACTGGTCTTTCAGGCTGACGTAGAGGGCTGAGTTGGTGGCGGTGATGGAGTCGAACCGTGCGGAGGTGTCCATGAGCCTGTTGAAGGTAAGGCTTATGGGGGTGAAGGTGTGGAACTCGCGCCTTGAGGTCTGGAACGAGTAGTCGGCCTGCGCCCCGAAGGTGAGGAGACGGTAGAAGCCTGCCCGGTTGAGGTGGTTGGCTGAGATTTTGAACGTGGTGGATGTGGGGTAGCGGTACATTCTGGTGTTGAGCCACGGGAACGCTGTCCACGGGTATGCGAGCGAGGCTTCTATGCCCGACTCGTATGAATTGATTTTCGACTGCTCGCCTTTCACATTCTTGTCGGTCTGCCACTCGTAGGACCCCTTGAGGCGGAGCGAGAGGGTTTCGCCGTGGCGGAACGCGTTTCGCTTGGAGAAGAGGAGCGACATGTTCGGCCCCACTTGCGAATTGCTCTTCTGGGTGATGTTGAAGTCGAGCTCGGCATCGATGAGCTTGTCCATGGTGGCGTCGAGGCGCACGTTGAGGGTGGAGCAGTCGGGGGTGGTGTCGGCAGGGGCGAAGGTGAACTGCACCCGCGAGAACACCTGCATGTTGTTGAGGTTGGTGACGGTCTGATCTACCTTGTCCTGGCTGAAGAGCTGGTTGTTCCAGAAGCGGAACGAACGGAACATGACTCTCGGCTTTATAGGCATCTGGCTGCCTGTGTGGGCTATGGTCAGCCCTTCAAGCTCTATGGAGTCGGTGTACTCGCCCCGCATGGCGCCCGACTTGTTATCTCTGACGTATGCCTTTATGTTGCCTATCTTCCACTGCCGTTGCGCCTTGTCGGGGATGGACAGTGAGGGGGTCACGAGGAATTTCACCCAGTGAGGTATCTGCATGGAGTCGGCGTAGTAGGTTATGTAGTCGGGGCGGTAGTAGTAGAATCCGTTGTTGCGGAAGAGGCCTACCAGCCTTGAACGCTCGGACTGCAGCGCCGACACGTTGAACTGGTCGCCCACTCTGATGTATGCTTCTTCCTGGTTTGCGGTGATGATGCTGTCTTCGGTGTGGGGGAACGTGTATCGTATCTCGTCGAAGTGGTAGGGCTTGCCGAGCCGTATGTTGTAGGATATTTTCTGCTTGCGCGGGTTCTTCTGGCTGACGATGGAGTAATCGACGTATCCGTTGAAGTAGCCGTAGTTCTGCAGCAGGTTCGTCGCTACCTTCGAGCGAGTGGCGGGATTGGCGGAGGATATGGTCTTGGGGGTGGTGCCGAACGTGTTGAACAGCCATCTGCCGGCAGCGCTCCCTTGCTTGTTTACGAGCGAATTGTATATCCACAGTCCGATGGGCAGGGGGGTGCGTATTGACGAACTGCCCATGAAGGAGTTGTTGGGGGCGTATGCAAGCGAGGCTTCCACTTCGGCAAGCGCCAACTCTTCGGTCTCCGAGTCGATTTTGTCTTCGATGGTGACGGATTTTATTCCTGTATAAAGGAATTCGTCTTCGGGCAGATTGCTTGTTGTGGAGCAGGCTGCGAGGAGGCTTAGCGCCGATATGATGATTGCTGTGATGACTGACCTGTTCATTTTTCTGAGTTTACGTTTTTGGTGGATTGTGCCCTTTGTCTGTTCTGCTGTTCCTGTCTTCTTTTCCTGTCGCTCTTGAAGATGAAGAGTTCTGACAAGCGGTCCATTTTCTTTCTCAGCACAATGCCGGCTCCGTTCTCAACCAGTTCGCCTTCGAAGAGGTTGTCGTAGTTCTTTTCGTGGAAGATTCTGACGTAGCGCGTTCCGCCGTCGTCAAGTCTCCATTCAAGCGATATGTCGTCGATGAAGGCACCCGATTCGTTGTTTGCGGTGTTGCCGTCAGTGCTGACCTTGCCGCCGATGATGACATTGAGCCTGTTGCTGAAGAAGCGCTTTGAGAACTTGAAGGAGTAGTCGGTGCGTGTGCTGCCGTCGTCGCGCATGTTCTGCTCCATGCCGACGTTGACATCTACAGCTGTGTTGAGCGCCTGTCCGGCAATGTTGTTGATTTCGTTTTGCAGGAAGTTGTTGAGCGCGTTGCCCGCATTGAAGCCCTGCTCGTTGCTGCTTGCGAGATACATTCCCGTGGCAAGCATGGCTACGGCCAGTTTGTTCTTCTCTTCGGGCGACATTGCTGCCAGCTCGTTCTGCACGCTCATGTCTTCGGGTGCATCGATGGTGAACTCAAGCCCCATGTCGGACAGGGTGTTGGTGACTTTCAGCCCTACATCGAAGGCTACGGAGCGGCTTGCCCCATCGTTTGCGCTGACCGACGCCTTCATCCGCTCGGTTGCTGCAAGGTTAAGCGACGGGTTCATAGGCTCGCCCGTGAAGTCTATGTAGCTGCCGTTCTTGATGGTGAACGTCTTGAGCGGAATGACAGGAAGGGTGTATTTCATTTCTCCCTCATTGATGGTGTATCTGCCCTGCAGGCTGATGACGCCCTCTGGCGTATAGTTCATAGTTAGCGAGCCGCCTCCCTGCACATCTATATAGTTCTGCCGGTCTGCTGAAAATTCGCAATGGAACTGTGCGCCGTCTTCTACCACGAGCTGCACATTCATGTCAATGCCCATTATTGAGTGGTCGGCCTTGATGCTGCTGGTGTCGGGCGGAGCGGTGAAGTCAACGAATGTGACTATGTCGTCAAGTCGGTAGTCAACGGACAGAGGCGTGTCGGCCATCACGTATGTCATGTTGGTCTTGCTGAGTATGTTGACATATCCGCGCAGAGCGAGGTCTTTTGTCGTACCGCTCAGACGGGTGAAGAAGTCGCCATACACTTTGCCGAACAGCACAGACTTGCGGGTGCGCTTAGAGTCGATGAGCTGGAAGTTCTGCCCATAGAGGCTGAGCCCCAACCTCATCAGGCTCATGTCGGAAAAGTCAATATTGCCCTTGAGCGTCAGAGGGTCATTGTTGGCTCCGAACACCTTGAACTCGTCAAAAATGACATTGCTGTTGTCTATTATTATAGGCGCATTGTCTAATTTGAGCCTCAGGGCATAAATGTCGGAGTGCATCATCATGTCCTTAGGTGAAATCTGGCCGTTGACAAGCAGTGCGTTCACGGGTCCGTTGATGTTGAGCAGTCCGTCTATTCCGCCGCTGAACCCTACTGCCTGGTCAGGGATGAACGGCGCTGTAGCGTCAAGAGGCAGCTGGTTGAGCATGATTGTTGCGTCCAGGCGCTCTTCGTCAGATGTGTCATACACTCCTTCCAAAGAGGCGAAGTCCTTGCCGTCGCGGCTGAAAGCAAGATAGACATCGTGGGATTCAGCGCCTGCTGGCTCATAGTCAAAGTTCATTTTCAGGTCGCCCACTCTCATGCCTTCGTAGGTGTATTCGTCAATCCAAGTGCTGCCTCCCACATAGTAATTATCCTCCTTGTCTTTGTACATGGCGTCAATGCTTAACAAGCCGTCCATCTTCGGAAGGAAAGGCACTACTGCCAGCATGTTGGCTATGTTGAGCTCGCTGACAAGAAGGCGCGCCTGCTGCAAATCTTCAGCATTGGCTGAAAGCTCTATGCGGCTCTGGTCCTGCAGGGAATTGAGCCTCACGTCTGCCCAAATCTTGTTGTTGGCTTTCACTTCCACAAAGTTGTCGGCGTTCAAACTGAACTGGCTGTAAGCCAAAATAGGTTTTTCAGGATAGAAGCTGACTCTCAGCGTCGTGTCCTCAGGATTGGCGTTGGCTCTCATTCCGAAGTCAATGCCCTGTCTGCCCTTGCCGTTAAAGAAGGCTATGTGCGCATCAATGTCGCGCGGAGCGATCTTGCCGTCAAGGTAGGCCTTGAATCCAGGATATTTCTTTATAGGGTCGGAGATGACTCCGCTGTCGAACACAATGTTGGCGCTGTCCTGGTACAGGTTGATGTAGGCAGTGTCTATCTTTGCAGAATCCGTAGCATAGCCGTAGAGGTGAGCATTGCCAAGCAGCCCTTGTTCTGGCGAAATGCTAAGGTCGGCATTTATCTCGCTGAATTTCACTCCGTTTACAGCCAGCACTTTTGTTATAGGGTTTTCATCTCCGATGTCAGCGCTCAATGTGGCTGTCGGCATGTAATCTCTGATGGACGCCAAGTTCAGCTGGCGCGCGCTGATTTGTTCCAGCGCCACTTCGCCTAACGTTTCAAAGTCGGAAAGCAGTGCGAACAGGTTTGACGGCGAGTTGAAGTTAAATTCAAAATCGCCTGTGCTGATATTTGCCGCCGTCGTGTCGGGGGTTGTCATGGCTACCAGCTCGAAGTACTCAGTCTTGATGCTGTCCAATCCGATAACCATTTCTATTCCGTCAACGTACGAGTCAATGCTGAACACGTTGCCGAAGTCTGATGAAACGTCAAAAATACCCTTTGTTGACACCTCAAGCCGGGAGTCAGAAAAACCAAGTCCGCTGATGTCGGCAAATGGCACGTCCATGAACAAGTGCGCTTTAGCCCCATCCCTTTTCAAGTTGCCGTCAAGCTGGACTTCAGCACGGAGCAAGGGGTTGCTGCACGCAATTTCAAAGGAAATGTCGTTATTGGCAAGTTTTGCTACAACATGAGTGTTGCCAATGTCTAAGCTCCCCATTTTCGCATCCCTGAGCATCATGGTAAGGTCTGCGCTTGTGTGTTTTGAGAAGAAGTCGAAGCCTCTTCCCTCAGCCGACAGCGAACCGCTGAAGACGGCAGCTTCGTCCATAGGGACAAATTGGTTAACCACAAAACTGTCAGCGTCAACATCTATGATGTACGAATCAGAGGTTATGTCGTAGTCCGATGTAATCATCACCGCTCCACTGTCGGTACGGAGTTCCGCATCCGCCGCCATCTTCTTGTTCTTCATTCTGAATGCCCCCAGCAGAGTCATGTTCTGCGGAATGACAAACGAGGAGGCAGTCTCAGGAGCGAAGGCATCTTTTAACTGATCAAGATTATAAGTACGTATTCCTAAGTGCGATTCAATGCCCATGTTCAGGCTGTCGGCAATGTCCGTTATCACAGCCTTAGAGCGCAAGGCTATCACGTTGTCAATCTCAGCCTCCAAAGCGCTGATTTCGAACCGTTCCGTTGTGCCGTCTGAACTGATGCGAAAATGAGCTGGCGATTCGGGCAGTGCTTTGCCAATGGCATTCTCAAAATCAGGTACAAATGTCGTTAAGTCAGCCTTCCCGATAAAGCCCTCAGTGTTCATGCGCACCACTCCTTTGCCATTGCCCCCAAGGGCTATAAGGTCGGCTTCGGCATTAAGGCGCAGCGAAGAGTGTTCTGTTTCTAACGACAAATCAGGCACCTCAAGCACTCCGTTCCTGATGGAGGCGCGTCCCGCACCGCTTATGCTTATGCCGCTTCTTTCATTGGCAGAAAGAGAAGTCAGTACAGCGTTCAAGTTGTATTCGTCAACAAACTTAATAGAGTCAAGCCGAACGTTTATGTCTGATAGAAGAATGTGGTTGGGCTGAAACCCCTTGCCTTCAGCAGAGTAAGCAGAGTCGGCAGACAGTGAGCCTGCGTCATATCTTAACGATGTGCCGGACAAGTCAAGGAAGTCCACGTCATATAAGTTTCTCCTTAGGTCAATCATCCCTGCAAGCCGCAAACACCCAATGCTTGCACCTGTGCTTATACTGTCAGCCGACGGAGGGAGGTTCAAGCCAATGTCAACATTGCGGATGTTCACGCTTCGCAAGTCAATCCTCCAGTTGATAGGCTCCGATGGCGTTGCAGCGCTGTCGTTTGTCACAGAGTCGGCAAAAGCAATGTTCATGTCGGCATCAGCCAAGTCAACAGCGTTGAGCACCACTAATCCGCTGTCAATGTCAATACCGTGCGATTTCAGGTTCAGCTCGCCAATGTTGCCGGCAATGCTACATTCATCAATCATGCCGCCAGTATCTATTTTTACTCCTGCCAGCATCAGTTCGTCTATTTCAATCTTTTTCTTGAACAACGGAGCTAATCGGACGTTTACCCCCAAGGTGCCAACAGAAAGCACAGTGTCGCCGTCTTCCCTGACAGCAAGCACATCGTCAACACGCAAGTTTAGAGGAATGTTCAGTCTGATGCGCCCCACGCTGACCTCCATACCTGTTTCAGCCGAAGCTATCTCGGCAGCCTTGTCAACCAAAAACTGCTGTATGGGAGGGATGTAAATCAAGACGGAGATGATGAAAAGCAACAAGAAAGGGCTTGCTAAAGTCCATAATAAGATTTTGGCAATTCTGCTTTTGCCTTTCACAGAATTGTTTTCATTATCAGTTGTCTTGGTCGCTTTATCTTCTTCTATTGTCATCTTTATAAATACGCATTTTTTTGCGAGGTTGCTATATAATAAGTAATAACAAGTTTGAGTACAAGCCTGTTCATGTGCAAAAATAAATTGTTCGCCAAATTAGAGGATTCTCACCTTTTTGCACTTCATTATGCAAACATACGAATTTTCAACGACTAAAAGGTAATTATTTGTCTAAAAATAATTTAAGGATTAGTCTGATTTGAGTTTTTAAGTTTTTAAGTTTTTGAGTTTGCTATGCCACAATATGGTGTTGTCTGAACTCCTAAAAACTTAACTTCTTAACTCCTTAACTCCTAATTCCTGATTCCTAATTACCTCCTAATAAACTTAAGATAGCGAAACTTAAATAAAAATCACGCATTACGTCCAGGTTGTATGTGTTTTTTGTTAACTTTGTGCATCTAAAAAGCATTAATTATTTATTAGGGAAACAATACAAGACTTTCTTTTAATCGTATGAAATCATTTTTGACTTTTGTGCTAATAGCTTTCAGTGTTGCGTCTCTTTACGCTCAAGTACCTGAAAAGAAGGCAGTAAAACTAAGTGTGGTAGCTCCCGATTCGGTGAGTCACGGGCAGCGTTTCTGTGCTTCGTATATAGTGAGCGGTATGGAATGGGATGAATACCAACATCCTGAATTTGACGGATATATATTTCACTCTGTGAAATCGAATATTGTGTATGAGAAGAGTGGGGAGGTGAGGCGCATAAAGTATTTCAAACATGATTATGAATTGTCTGCCACTCGTTCAGGCCGTTTGTCACTTCCCGACATAGGTTATAGTCCGGCAGGAGGAGAGGCTGACCGCAAAGTTCCTGTTCCGGTAAGCGACAGGAGCATATTCGTAAGGATGGACAAAGAGTATTCTAAGGAGTTGTCAGCACTCTATGCGCTATTGCGTGGCAAAGGACTCACTCCTGAGACTTTTGGACTGAGTCTTGCTTTTGAAAAAGATGAGCTGATAGTTTTCAACGGCGAGGGCAACTCGTCGTTCTTTATGGTGGCGAATGGCGCGTATGGCGAACTGCTTGACACCCCCATCCTTGCATACAGCTATGAGTGCGGAATATCGCAATGGGAGACGGAGAAGTTTATAGCCTTGACTGACATCTACACTGATCAGTTGAGACACCTGCGTGCCAATGGCTTGAAATATGAATCAATACCTATATCCTCGTACACACCTCAGAGAACGATCGTGAAACCTCTGTTGGGAAAAACTGCATGGGGACAAACCGAACCCTACAACAGCCTCTGCCCCGAATCAGACAAAAGCGATGGTGCCAAAATGGTGGGTTGTGTACCAGTGGCATTGGCGCAGGTGATGCGGTGTTATGAATTTCCAGCAAGCATGGAGGGCGGTTATGCTTACAAGTCAAAAAGCGGAATGCTCTATCAGATGGACTTTTCTAACCTGACAATAGATTGGAGAAGGATTAAGGACAGCTATTCGGCTGAGGCTGATAGTGATGATGATGGTGTTGCTTCTGTTGCAAGTCTCATGGCAGCAGCAGGCGTGTCGGTAGGTGCCGATTTCGGCGATGAGATGACGGGAGCTAATTTCGGCAAACTGAAAATGGCTTTAGTGAATTTCTATGGATATTCTCCAGCGTGTACGGAGGTAAGGGCTTTTACGGAGTTTACACACGAAGGCAGAAAAGAAAGAGCAAAAGAGGTGTCGGCTGATGTGTTCCTCGGTCTCACTTGTCGCGAACTTGACGAGGGGCGTCCAGTCATAGTTTCTGATTTTGCCCATGCGTTTGTATGCGACGGCTACGAAAAAGATTATCTGCATTTCAATCTCGGGTGGAACGGCTCATGCAACGGATATTACAGAATGCTCGTTGTTCCCGGCTATAAAGATTTTCCGTTAATATACAAGTCAATGATAATAGGCATTGAACCTGACGAGGAGTCCTATCGAGAATATTCAAAGGTGGTGGAGATGAAAGAGCCTGGAACATTGTCCAGCATGCTTACCGATGAAGAGAAGATGCATCTGCATTCCTTGACTGTCACAGGCGAACTCGACGGCAGCGACATGAGGCTGATTAGGAAGATGAGCGGAGCCGTTGAGGGAGGCGACTATTTTTCATGGCGAGGCTCACTGCGCCATCTCGATCTGAGCCATGCCTCATTCAAGGAAGGAGTAAATGACAGTGCCGTTTATCTGACTGTGAACGCAAGGGACATAGGGTTTGCTATCAGCGGGAATTTTAAGACTGTTCATAAGACGGGTACTAAGGATGAACTTAAGGAGGTAAGCAGTAAAACTGAACATGTGCGCTACGACTTCATAGACCTGACACCAGAGGAGTGGGAAGACATTTGCGAAAGGAACATGACATACGGCAAGGGGTATCATCTGACTGAAGATTCGGGTAAGTATTATGTCAACTACTTGCTGACAAAAGGTGAAATTGGAACAAAGATGTTTGAGGGATGTGACAACCTTGTATCAATAACGTTGCCCGAAGAAACGACTAAAATAGGCAGATATGCTTTTCTTGACTGCCATTCCCTCAAAACACTGAACTTGCCTCAGAGTGTTGACGCTATTGAAAGCAGAGCTTTCGGTAATACTTATCTGCTGGAAAAAATCGTGAGTCACAAACCTTTTGATTATGACTTCGGTGATGACACATATATATACAACGAAGGGTTTGTAATGCCTGAATAGCATTACTCCCCCTCTTCTAAGATACAAGATATAAATATGTGGTTTGTCAGATAAACCGGTTGTGGAAATTCAATATTATTTCTGATTGCTTTTCTTGATTTCACTTCACTACATGAGTGCTCAGGGCATGGACATATTCCATGTTGCCTGTTCCCTCCATTGTGTCCGTTTTAGCAGAAAGATTGTCAAGCAGAGTGACAATGACGGCTTCTTGAGTGGCAGGCATTACTGGTGAACCATATTCCAGCTGACCATGGTGAGCAAGCACACCATGTACTATTCTGTCTATTTCATGCTTCTCTATGCCTTTCTCTTTCAATACGTTGTGAAGAAGATGAGCCGAAAGGTATATGTGCCCCAGAAGGTACATTGATTCCTGTGTCTCGCCATCACGGTTGTATTCATACACTTTGCCGTAGTCATGAAAAAGGATAGCAAGGATGCACCTCTCAATCTTTATCGGATAGGGCAGAGTTGGGTACAACCCCGAAAGCATGTTTAGCATTTGGTAAGTGTGGTTGAGCAGTCCGCCAGGGTAGGCATGATGAACGCTCGTAGCCGCTGGTTTGTCTGAATATGGCTGGAAGAGTTTTTCGCTGAAGTCCTCGATGATGGGGCGCAACTGGCTGTCGGTGCAGAATGACAGAAGCTTCTGGATACATTCGTCCCAAAGTTCACGCTTCACAGGGCGTGGCATAAGATGGTAGAGAGGATGTGCTTCAACAGGGAATGCTCCTGTTGTCATGTCAAGATTAGATGCCGACTTCTTGCCGTTGTTATCCTTTATTTCCCTGAATATGACTGTTTGCCCTACTTTGGGACCTCCAGTCTTCGGCACATCCCAAACAGCTATGTTTTCTGTACCTTCCAGATTTATCACTTTCAGATTGACGTAGGGCGATCCGTTGCGTGTGGTTCCGTCTGTACGTCCTATGACGAGGTATTCTTTCATGATGAGAGTATATTTGATTCTGAATATTTGTTTTCAGTTTCAAATATACTCCTTTTTATTGTATTGATGATGTGGTGGTGTGAACTTTTTTCAAAATTGGTTTAGTCGGGATGTATTTATGCTGCTTGCTCCGTTCGACTTGATTTCCGTCACATCTGCTGTTCCTGACACGCTTATCTTGCTTGCGCCATGTGATGTGCATGAAAGAGACGAACACTCTGCCGACAGTTCTATTTCGCTGTTTCCGTTACTCTGAACCGAACAAGTGTGTCCTGTGTACGAAGTGTATATAGCGGCAGCCCCGTTGCTCGACATCGACAGTAAGTTTGCTATTATTTCAAACGTGTATTTTCCGGCACCGTTGGTATTTATATCCACTATATTGTCGCAGACGATGTTGCCTTCCATTGTTGTGGCACCATTCTGGTTGATGGTCAGGTTTTTGCATTTTAGTTCGTCAATTCTGATAGTTGCCGCTCCCGAACTTTTCAGGTTTACGTCTTTCAGATTCTCCATTTTTGCAAGATGAATCGTGATCGAGCCTTTGGAATAAAAGTCCTTCAGCTCTGGCATAGTGATATACAGGTTCAGATAATAGCTCCCATTTTGTGGCTTGCTGTTTTTTCTTTGATTCTTTATCACCAGCAGATTTCCTGATTTCTGTATTATTGGGTCTTTGCCTTCTTGAAGATTGTATTCGGCTCTGACCTCGTATTTTTTCCCTTGTACAATTGTAATGTTTGCTCCGCCTTCAATTGATATGCTGTTGAAATCCTTAAGATTATAATTTTTTATGGTCTGTGATATTGCTGATGCGGAAATGAACATTGTCATCAGCATAGTTATTATGGTTCTCATGATTAAAATGTTTTTAATTGTTGTATTTGATGATAATTGTTACTATGGCGCTGTTCTTGTTTTTGGAATGTTCAAGAGAGTATATACGGGTCTGCTCTTTTGACTGCACCGTGAATGTGAAAGATTTTTTTTCGTTGTTGCTTTTTAAAATGACATCGTATTCTTCCGATTCCTTTATGAAAGTATTGCAGAGGTCTCGTGCTGTATATCCGTTCACAATGGCACGCTTAATTACTTTTGTCACTTTCTTGGTCTTCTTGTCTCTTGTGACTACCGAAGTGAGTTGTAAGTGTCCGGCTGACGAAAGGTTGCTTAATCTTTCGTCAATCTTGTTCTGCGCCATGCAGGTGGCGAAAAATAAGATTGTCAGTATAACAGATGTGATAGCTCTTTTCATATTCTGACGTATTAGTTTTATTGTTTTAATGTCTGCTTATTTTAGCATTTGCCTAATTTCTTCCTTGCGCTCTTCGTCATCAATAGAATTGAGAAGTTCTTCTTCTATGTTTTTTATGTTTGCGTTTATGTCGGCTGACTTCTCTATCTCGTTGGCGTATGCAAGTACACGCTCTATGTCCGATTCTATTTTTTGAAGGTCGTCAATGCGCTTGCCGTTGACAATCATGTAGCTGCCCCCGTATAGTGCAGTGAGGCGTTTTTCGTCCATCTTGTCTGATATGTAGAAAAAGCCTATTGCAAGCGCAACAGTAGCAGCTGCGATGGATATGATTCTTCTGAAACTGAGCAGTTTTCTTTTGGCTGTATGCTGTTCCGCAGCTGATTCTGTCAGCTCAAAGCCCTCTGTCCTGAATCTGTCAATATCGGCTTTTATTTTCTCGTTCTGCACTATTGAGGAAAGTCCGGCGAACATGTCCTTGTATTCTTCAAACTCAGACGGGATGTCAGTCCTTGAAAAATATGCATAGAGCATACTTTCCTCATCTAAGCTTGTTTCGCCTTCCATGTATCGGTCGATAAGTTTTCTTATGTATGCTGTTTCTTTCATTTTGTTCGTTTTCCGGATTGATTGTTTTATGACTTATATGTTTTTCTGAACATATCCCTTACAGATTGTCTTGCTCTGCTGAGTGATTTCCTGACAGCTGTTTCTGTTGTGCAGAGCAGTGCTGCTATTTCGCTCATCTCCATTCCTTCCATGTGGCGGAGCCTTAATATGGTTTGTTGCTTGTCGGGCAATCTTTCTACTATTTCCATTGTCTGCTCCAAACGTCGCCGTTCGTCTTCCTCCATCGGAATGTTTATTTGCACTTCTTCTATGTCGGTAAAGCATGGTCGCCTTCGTTGGATGCTGATGCAGATGTTGCGCACAAGGATGAATGCGAAGGATTCAATAGGTGGCTTCAGTTGTTCGCGCAGCTGCCAGATGCGTAGCATTGCATCTTGTACCGCATCTTCCGCGTCATCATCGTCGTTCAGAATTTTTCTGGCGACACTGATGAGCTTCGGTCTTAGTCTGCTGAATTCTATCTTGTATTGATTATCGTTCATTCTTTTAACCAACGTTCACTTTTTTTCTATATCTCTGTATTAAATACGCAAAATAGATTGTTTTGTGACAAGAATAAGCAACTTTTTTCTGAACTATATTCATTTGCAGTTTTCACGGCTTGATTTTCGACAAATTTAGCAATAATATCATTATGGAAAACCTTGTTCTGGCATTTTTATAGAAGAGAATAATCAAATGCCGATGAGCCTGCGTTTTGATGTCAACGAGCCCGCATTTGTTAATCAACGAGCCTACGTTTGTGAATTAATGAGCCTGCGTTTGTTAATCAACGAGCCTGCGTTTTGTCCAGAGGAACTAAGATGTTAGAAAAAACAATCTCAAAATACTATTTTTTGCTTCTATGATAAAAATTCATTGTTTGTAATTTGTTTGTATGAATGGATTTCTTAATTTTGCGAATGAATAGTTGACATAATGTTACACCTAAAAACATAATGCTATGGACATTAAGAAAATTATGGCTCAACTTGAAGCCAAACATCCGGGCGAAGTGGAATACTTGCAGGCTGTTCATGAAGTGTTGCTTTCTATAGAAGAGGTGTATAATCAGCATCCTGAGTTCGAACGCGTCAAGCTGATTGAGCGTTTGGTGGAACCTGAACGCATAATAACTTTTCGTGTGCCGTGGGTAGATGACAAGGGCGAAGTTCAGGTCAATACCGGATACAGGGTGCAGTTCAATAGTGCCATAGGTCCTTACAAGGGTGGTTTGCGTTTCCATGCCTCTGTGAACTTGTCAATATTGAAGTTCCTTGGTTTTGAGCAGACATTCAAGAATGCTCTCACCACATTGCCTATGGGCGGAGGCAAGGGCGGTTCCGACTTCTCGCCACGCGGAAAGAGCGATGCGGAGGTTATGAGATTCTGTCAGGCCTTCATGAATGAACTGTACAGATATATAGGTCCTGAAGTTGACGTTCCAGCAGGAGACATAGGAGTTGGCGCACGAGAAGTGGGCTACATGTTCGGGCAGTACAAGAAGCTGACTCGCGACTGGAGCGGTGTGTTCACAGGCAAGGGGCTTGAGTTTGGCGGTTCGCTTGTTCGTCCTGAGGCTACAGGCTTTGGCGGCCTTTATTTCGTGAAGCAGATGCTGCACAGCAAAGGTATTGACATAAAAGGCAAGACTGTTGCCATAAGCGGATTTGGAAACGTGGCTTGGGGAGCTGCCAAAAAGGCGACGGAGATGGGTGCAAAGGTTATTACCATTTCAGGACCGGACGGATACGTCTATGACGAGCAGGGAGTAAGCGGCGAGAAGATTGATTACATGCTTGAACTTCGTGCCAGCGGAGAAGATATATGTGCGCCGTATGCAGAGAAGTTTGCAGGAGCGGTCTTTGTAGAAGGCAAGCGTCCGTGGGAGGTAAAGTGTGACATAGCTTTGCCATGTGCAACCCAGAATGAACTTAATGGCACGGATGCTCAGAATCTCATAAGCAACGGATGCATTTGTGTTGGTGAAATATCAAATATGGGATGCACTCCAGAGGCAATAGATGCGTTTGTTGGCGCAAAAATGCTTTATGCTCCAGGCAAGGCTGTGAATGCAGGAGGAGTAGCTACTTCAGGATTGGAGATGAGCCAGAACGCTATGCATCTTAGCTGGACAGCACGTGAGGTGGATGAGAAACTGCAGGGAATCATGCACGGCATCCATGAGCAGTGCGTTAAGTACGGAACAGAATCAGACGGCTATGTTAATTATGTGAAAGGTGCCAACATTGCAGGTTTCATGAAAGTGGCAAAGGCCATGATGGCACAAGGAATTGTATAGGAGGAAAAGTCTCTTCATAATTAAATGAATGGATAATATAAAAAGGAGGGTGTGTAAAATGAAAATCGACTATCATTTTGTCACACCCTCTTGTCTTTACATCTTTTTTCTGTATCCAGTAGATGTTACAACGGCTATCACTTCGTCATTTTCGTCTGTTATCCTTATTTCTATAAATGGTAGTCTGTGGTGGCTTACCACCTCTCTTGCTTCGGCATATACATAACCTTCGCGTACGGAGCGTATGTAAGTAATGTTGGTTGAGACAGAAAATGTAGGAGGAACGCCATTGTTTGCCACAGCAGCAAAAGCAAGGTCGGCAAGCGTGAAGATAGCTCCGCCTTGGCATACTCCCACAGCGTTCAGATGTTCAGAAGTGAGCAGCATCCGAGCTTTGGCATATCCCTTTTCCGCTTCAATCAGTTCTACGCCTGCCATTGCCGCGAACCTGTCTTTTTTCAAAAATTCTTTCATCAGATCTCTTCTCTTGATAATTTCTTAATTATAATACTTTTTGAGTTTTTAAGTTTTTAAGTTTTGAGTTTTTGAGTTTGCTATGCCACCCAATGCATTCGTCCCTTTTAACTCCCTTCTTTAACTCCCTCTTTTAACTCCTAAAAAACTTAACTTCTTAACTTATTAACTCCTTTCTCCTTCCTCCTCCCCAATTTAATATTATGAGGCAGGAACAGGCAAAAGCACAATGCCCTCCTTCTTCATTCCGTCAACTTTTATGATAACGGGTGAAGAAAAGCGTACATGGCGTACGTGGGCAGTCTCATGGACGGCAGGCATGGAATTGAGCATGTCCTGTCTGTATATTCCATCTCCCAAATAATCGTTAACAGTGAAGTAACCAACACCGAAGCTTGTCAGGTTCTGGAAAAAATGAGTGCCCTGGCTTGGGTCAACCCTGTAGTTTGTAAGGCCAGCTTCAACAATAACCTTGGCAGCAGATATGTTTGGCCATTTCACAGGTACTCCGAGCCAAGGGTCGCTGCTGCCCCAGCGTCCTGGACCTACAAGTACGTATGACTTCCCATCGTTGAGGAAATATCTGTTGATACTTTCTATTTCATCAGCAATAGCAGGGTTGAAGGATGCAGTATAATTATCTGTTTTCACATATACAACATCGAACACATCGGAAGTGATTCCATGTCCGATTGCGTTATGCGAACGAATAAGGGCTTTTTCATCAGGAATCAGTTTCAAGTCCTCGTCAAGCATCATCTTGTTGTCAACCATTGGACGAATCTGCAACAGGTAGAATTCGCCGTTTCTGGTCTTGTTGTCAAGTTTTACGGCAAAT
>JAFTTD010000054.1 GCA_017466965.1 Bacteroidaceae bacterium | reverse complement strand
GCGGACTTGTTGAGCACATCAACCTGGCCGAATGCAGACATTATGTCTGTATCAACAGCAAAGACTCCATGCTTCTCCCACATCACAACATCATAATCATCATCTATAGCCTTAATAGTAGCATCAGCAAGTTCCACACTGCTCGGAAGCATATAAGGGACCATGCCCACTCCACGAGGGCAGAATGCCTTTGTTTCAGGAATCATGCTCCACAGCATCTTAGTTGCAACATCCTTCTCCATGAACTTCTTGTTATGAGTAAGAGCCACAAGCTCAATAGGATGAGTATGCAGAGACGCACGATATGGAGATCCCTTAGCCAGCAAATAATCATGCACGCTCAAATGAGAAGGCAATTCCGATGTCGGCTTGACTGGATTGTCTGCTATTATAACATAAGAAGCACAGTCGTCCAGAACACGGATGATGCTGCCGTTGTCCATAGGCCAACGTGCAAGGTCGCGCATACGCATCTGAGTTCCTTTGCAATAAAAATAACAACCTTTTATATGAGGCAGCGTTGTTCCTATCTGCATCACGTCGCTGATAGCCGGCATACTCCTAATTTCATCATCAATGTATTCTGTAATGTTTACAGTAATATTTCCGCCATTGCGCTCAGCCCAGCCCTTTTCCCAAAGATAGCCTGCAACTTCCGCTACCTGACCTACAGCCTTAGCAAGAGCAGGACGATTATCTAAAATACTCATAAGTCTTGAATTTTATAATTATATTCTTAATATTAAAATTGATATTGACATGCATTTAAAGTAACTCTCCTGAAAACACGTTATCAGCAATTGTCACCATAACGTTCGCGTGTAATCTGTTCAAGAGATTTGCCTCGAGTCTTTGGACAACCAACAACACCTACAACCAACGATATGAGCAAGAGTACTATCATGCAATAAGCTGCAACAGTGAAACCTTCACCCTGTTCGCCATAAATGTAAGTAAAAATCAAGCCCCACACCGCTGACAGACCACGAACGACAAAGAACATAAGTCCTTGAGCACCGGCACGGAACTTTGCAGGAAACAGTTCAGAACCCCACAAAGCATAGAATATCTGCACTGAAATACCGCCATTGATACCCCAAAGAATTGAAAATGCCCAAAGACTTCCCATACCATCAACGCCTGCTATTATTACAAACCATGTGGCCAACGCCGCCAAAAGTCCAAGCACATATAGCAATTTGTGAGAAACACGATCAATGAAAAACGAAACATTGAATGTAACAACAACAACGATTACCCAGCCTACACAGCTCAACATATTAGCATATTCGTTTGTCAATCCACCCGCCGTTTCATATATATGAGGCTGGAAGAATCCCATCACAGAAGCAACAAGATTCCATGTCAGATATATCACTGCGAGGAAACAAGCAGTCTTGATAACCTTCTTGTTAGTAAACAACAACTTGAAAGCATGCATAAGTCCAGTATCTTCACCCTTAGCTTTTGCAGCGTCACGTGTAGCAGTCCACTCTTTGCTCTCCTCAAGTTTGCGCTGCATGTTCCATGCAATAAAAGCAACAACAAACAAAGAGAAGAATACAACCCTTGAACTAAACACATTCAGCGCATCCTCTGCAATATCGGCTCCACAGATAGCATACCCTATGCTCTCTACCCATCCGAACAAATATCCGCCTGGAGCAAAGAACATCCCAAGAAGAAGAATAATCATCGGACCAAAGCCCCATGACATCTGAGATATACAGATATTACGACCACGGTTGTATATTTCCGAACTTTCTGAAATGTAAGTCCAAGAAGCAGGAACACCTATTCCTACAGAAATACCAGTGACAAGAAATCCCATCAACAACATTGGGAAGTTGACAGAACACATCACAAGCAAAACGCCCACCATATAAACGATGAGATTGTATGTATAAATGAATTTACGACCATACTTGTCTGCAAGGAATCCGCCAATGATAGCACCTATTGCTGCACCAAGACAGTTTGCACTTATAAAATTAAGCCATCCGAGATGCAATTCAGTCAAGCCCAAATACTTTTGCCACAATGTAAGTCCGCTAGCACCAGCTACAATAGCGCCAGCATCAAGATAGTTAGTGAGAGACACAGCTATAGTGCTCTTCAAACTGCTGCCATTCTTATTAGCCATATACAATTATTTCATTATTATCAATTAAACAGCAGTTTGTTAACGCTTGCTTGTCACTTCCTGCTCATATTTTTCTATTTCAGCAATGAACGCATCGCCAACCGGCACATTGTTCATGACGCAGAACATATCATAAACAGCCTGCCAAGGCATAGCCTTCTGTTCTTCAACAAGAGCAAGCACCTTATATCCCTCACCTGAAAGTTCATATTTAGAAATCAAATCCTTTGGTTCAAGCAAAGCACGAAGCATACACTTCTGCGCAGAACGTGAACCAATGACATAAGCACCAATACGATTGATTGAGCCATCAAAGAAATCAAGTCCATAATGAACGCGGTCAAGAGCATCCGCACGAACAATTTCAAAGAAAAGCTCTTGAGTCTGATCATCCATAATTGTCACATGGTCTGAATCCCAACGTACAGGACGGCTAACATGAAGCATCAACTCCTTTACGAACGGCAAAACTGCGCTCACCTTATCAGCTGGAGATTCTGTAGGATGATAATGACCTGTATCTATAGTTAGAATCTTATCATATTTAGAGGCGTAAGCAGTGTAGAAATCATGTGAACCCACAGTAAAGCTCTCCAAACCAATGCCGAACACCTTGCCTTCAATACAGTCCTTCATCATAGGCTGCTGTTTAGCAAAGATTTCATCAAGCGACTGTTTCAGCAGATTGCGATAAAGGCCATGATTTACGCTAACATCCTTGCATCCGTCATGCACCCAAAGATTCATAATACAAGGATCTCCCTGCGCTTCTCCCATAGCATTAGCTATGTCACGGCAACGTTTAGTATGTTCAATCCAAAACTCACGGATACCATTGTCTGGATTAGAAAGAGTCAAACTGCCACTTTTAGGATGAGAAAAGGATGAAGAATTAAAATCAAGCAAAGTATTATTCTCCTTTGCCCAATCAATCCAGCTCTGGAAATGCTCAACAGTCACTTCGTCACGATCTACAACCTTGCCTTTGAAATCACCATAAATCTCGTGCAGATTCAGACGATGAGTACCAGGAATCAGGGACTTAGCTTTCAAAACCTCCTGGCGCCGTTCATCAATCTTGCGTGCAGCTCCAGGACACTCTCCTGTTGACTGACTACCACCAGAAAGAGCGCCTGCCTGAACTTC
>JAFTTD010000053.1 GCA_017466965.1 Bacteroidaceae bacterium | reverse complement strand
CAATTAAAAAAAGTTTCTTTAATATCTGCATTCAGCGCAGTATCAATTTTAATTATAAGCGCGCCAACATACTACTTATTAGGAATTAACGGAATAATACTATCACTAATCCTTTCAAATGCCACCATACTGCTCATACATCTCCATTTTTCTACAAAAGTAATGCCGTGGAAAACATATTTGACATCGTTAAAAGCTATAAGCAATGGTATTCCAATGGTAAAACTTGGTATAGGATTCATACTGGCTGGAGTTTTAGGTCAAGGTGCAGACCTTGTTATACTTTCATCCATAAACAGCTTTAGCGGAGAACATTATGTAGGATTGTATAACGCCGGATATGCATTAGCTGTTACATACAGTTCTATTATTTTCGTTGCTATGGACGCGGACTTCTTTCCCAGATTATCTGCTGCAGGAAAAAATATTAAGCGAATGAATCATGCTATCAACCAGCAGATGGAAATATGCGTTCTACTGATTACCCCATGCCTTATATTGTTTGCATTAGCAATGCCTTTTATAATGAGGATTTTATATGCAAAAGAATTTATCGAAGCTGGTCCCATGGCAATTTGTGCTTCTTTTTTCATGTTCTTCAAAGCTTTGACTTTACCTGTCGCATATCTTCCTTTATCTAAAGGCGACTCCAAAATGTATTTGCTTACAGAACTAATTTACGATGTTTATATTGCACTATGCATACCATTTGCATTTAAGAATTATGGCCTTATTGGCGCAGGATGGGCTATTGGATGCGGCGGATTACTTGACATGTTGCTTATTCATTTAATATATAGAAAGAAATATAAATACAGGTTTTCCACAAGACACATCAGATTCTATATCATTCAGTTCATACTATTCAGCATAAGTGTATATGTATCATTATATACAACAGACATTATTAAATGGACAATTGGAGTTCCTTCCCTACTTTTATCTTTAATCATATCTATAAGGATACTTAAAAAGGAAACAACAATAATAGCCGTCCTAAAAACTAAATTTATAAATTTAACAAAAAGAAAATGATAAAAGTTACAGTACTGACGGCTATATATAACAGCGAAAAATATCTTCGCAAATGTCTTGATTCACTATGTGAGCAAACTTTAAGAGATATACAAATTATCTGCATTGACGACTGTTCCACAGACAGTTCGCCACAAATTCTAAAGGAATATGCCGAAAAAGACAACAGGATTGTGTGCATCAGAATGGAACACAATTCGGGGCAGGCTGTAGCAAGAAACAAAGGACTTGAAGTTGCAAGCGGTGAATATATCACAATGCTTGACAGTGATGACTGGTTTGCACCTGATTCATTGGAAATTGCATACAGATCACTTAAAGACAATCCAGAAGCTGACTGCGCTGTATTTCAACTTCAGCAATATTTTGAAGACTCTGGTTGCATTAAACTATATCAGAATAAAACAAATAAGAAAGTACTCACTGGAGAGGAAGCATTCAAACTTAGCTTAGATTGGCAACTTCATGGTTTATATGTAATCAAATCTGACATACACAAATTATATCCATACGACACTTCATGCAGATTGTTCAGCGATGACAACACCACTCGCCAACATTATCTGCATTCCAGAAAAGTTGTATTATGTGAAGGTGATTATTATTACAGGAAACATGCCGAATCAATGACAAATGCATGTTCTATACTAAGATTTGACTATATGGAAGCGAACCTCAGTATGAAAAACACATTGCTGAAAGAAATTGCAGAAGGGAAACTAACAAATCCTGAAGAAATTCTTAATCTCTATGAGGAGCACAGATGGCTTAATCTTGTAGGCATGTACTGGTACTATTACCTGCATAAAGATAAATTCAACAATTCTGAAAGCATTGAAATAGAAAGAAGAATCGCCTCCATGCTATTAACAATAGAAAAAAAACGGATAGCGCCTTCTACAAAATATAAATTAGGCTACTATCCGTTCAAATCATATCATGTTTTTCGCTTCATCGCCAACTTCTATTTTGGCCTTAGAAATATAATTTGGAAGCTCAAAAAATAATTAACAAATAACAATTATCAAAATCATTAATAGTATTTGTATGTAACTACTATTGGGTTCTCAATTGCTCCATAGCTACATAAAACTATATTACCATAACCATCCGTGTTATAATTGAAATCATATTTAACATGATAGTCCTCACGCTTACTATGAGTTACCTCCATTGATTTCATCACGTTTCTTGTACCATTGCCAAAAAGCCCTGCGTAATAGAGACATTCAAATCCGTCACAACCTAATTCTGTTGATAAACATTCTGGTAACAAACCATTATAATTCAACTGGTCATCATACTCAAATGAGTACAAATAATAATCCTCTGCAGCATCTGCACTTGGAGTATATTTAATAGAAGTGATATTACCGGTTAAACTTCTTCCGATTTCAGCCATAGCTCCTTTGGTTGAACTGCCTGCAAAACCGTCATTCTTATAGACAACATTCCATGAGGTTAAATATCCGCCTGTATAAGAATAATTATAAGTTGTATTACCGCTCATGGCTTTATCAACAAGCACATCTTCATTCAGAGTCAAGCTTATTTGAGAACCATCAGTCTTAACTCCAACATAATTTTCACCGTATGTCAATGAGAAATTTGTTTTCTTTCCTTCTGTTTCTAAGTTGCTGCTGTGCTGTAAAGTAGATACTGCACTTGAAAGGTTTTCTCCTTTATAAACAAAATTCCAAGCACACTTATTAACAAAAACGCCTGAACGTTCAACGCTTGTTAATTTACTATATCCTGTTACATTTGGAGTATTAATAAGAGGAGCAACTGTTGGTGATGAATCATCATCAGAACATGACGCAAATCCTAAAACAGCAAGAATCACCAATGACTTGCTAAATAATTTTCTAAAATTCATATTATCTTCAATATTAAATCAATTTATTTCGTTGTAAAGTTAAACATTTTGTTTCAGATACAAGCAAATAGATTAAAAATAAAAACGCAATTGGAATAATTTAACCAATTGCGTCTTAAAAAAGAGGTGCCTGGCGGATTCGAACCGCCGTGGACGGTTGTGCAGACCGTAGACTAAGCCACTCATACAAGGCACAATTTCCGTTTTGCGAGTGCAAAGGTAGGCAATTTTATCAATACTCACAAGTTTTACAGAGTTTTTTTTCACAAATAAAAAACTTTGAAAAAAAATAATGTTTTAAGCGCAGTTAATTTGTATATTATAATCAATATAATTATTTTTGTTATTAATTTTAACGCCTCAAGCGTAGGTCTGAATATAAAATTAAAACAACTCAATATGGGATACTCATCTACAATAGAAGAAACAATAAGCAAATACATAGAGAAAAACAATCTTCTCAATGCAGAGGCTGGCAAAGTCTTAGTAGGAATAAGTGGCGGTGCAGACTCTGTATGCTTGCTCATAATACTAAGAAACCTTGGGTATGAATGCGAAGCGGTTCACTGTAATTTCAGACTTAGAGGCAAGGAAAGTCTCAGAGACGAAACTTTTGTAGAAGATTTATGCAACAAAATGGGAATTAAGCTTCACAAAAGAAGTTTTAACACCGCTCAATATGCATCACAGAACAAAATAAGCATTGAAATGGCTGCAAGAGAGTTGCGTTATGCTTACTTCAAAGAACTTATAAGAGAGACCAAAGCTCAAGGAATAGCCATTGGCCACCATCGTGACGACAATGTAGAAACAATATTATTGAATCTCGTAAGAGGAAGCGGAATTCACGGTATGTGCGGAATACAACCATTGAACAGAAAAATCATCAGACCTTTGCTGTGTGTTTCAAGAGCAGACATTTTAGACTATTTGGAAAGAATCGAACAAGATTATGTCACAGACAGCTCTAACAATTTTAAGGTGTTCAGCCGCAACAGAATACGATTAGACGTAATGCCTTTGCTCAACAGCATCAACATATCAGCTTCTGCAAATATAGCTGCTGCTATTGAAAACATAAACGAGGCATATAAAATTTATATAAAAGCAATACAGGAAGATATAGAGAAGTGTTACAAAGAAGAAGACAACAAAAAAATAATAGATATAAGCAAACTTCTTGAAAGTGCATCACCACGGTCGGTCATACACGAAATTCTCAGCCCTCTTGGTTTTACAAGGCCACAGGAAGATGACATTATAAAAGTAATGACCGGAGAATCAGGTAAAATGTTCAGCGCTAAGAGCTGGCGATTACTAATTGACCGAGGCAATATCATTATTATCCCAATTCAGAACAATGACAACGACATTGAAAGAAAGTTCAGATTTGCCTCACATGAAGGTTCAATGACTATAGATGGATGCGGCATAATCAACTACCAAATCATTGATTATGACCAACTTAAAATAAATCCAGACAAAAGATTTGCCTATCTTGATGTAGATAAGATGCATGGACCTTTAACAATACGCACCGTAAAGCAAGGAGATACATTCTCACCTTTCGGACTAAAAGGCAAAAAATTAGTTAGTGATTTCATGACAGATCTTAAATTAACAAGATTTGAGAAGGAAGAACAAAAAGTAATATGTGACGGAGATGAAATAGCATGGGTTGTGGGAAAAAGAAGTTCAGAAAAATTCAGAGTTGACGAAACAACCAAAAAGGTTTTGGTCATGGAATTAGTATAAGAAACAGAACAAGACACGACTCAAAACAGCACTATTCAAACCATTTCTATCATACAAAGCTGCAATTATATTCCAGCGTGCTATAAACAAAACTCCAGCGCACCAAAAACAAATATCCAGTGCGCTGGAGTTTTGTTTTCAGCACACAGATTTTCAGCAACTGCAACAGTTAAATTTACAAATAAAGACACCTTGAATACAGGTTAAAGATAATTATTCAATAAATTCTACAGACTTATCCTACCTATACAATTTATTGTAATTACATGAAAGCAATCTACCTTCTGAATCCCTTAGATGCATGCCATCACCTCGACAGTAACGAAACATTTTGCATTCGGAACATTCTGCGGTTCGTTTCCATTCGGAATTACGATAAGGGAGGAATCGCTTGTTCCAAACATCCATGAAACTGTCAGTGTATATATTACCCTGCGAATAATCAGAGCGAATACTCAAACACCCGCCAATATCGCCGTTACAACGAACGCTACCTACTGTAATACCTGATTGGCATGAAAAAAAATGATCCCTAACCTCCCCTTCATAATTTCCCAAAAAGCTATCACAACTATAACTAACATCCATGGTTCCTTCGGCGCGGGAAGTCTTAATAAAATTCAAAAGATGATGGAGCTGTGAAGAAGTTAACTGCAAATCATCATCACCAACAGCTCTGCCTGAAGGAAAAACAGTGAACAAACGCCATCGAGTAACGCCTAAGCCACTCAAATACTCCTTAAATTGTTGTAAATCATTTATATTCCGTTGATTAACACAAGTAACAACATCATTAACAACAGAAGAATCATTTATGACTCTTATGGCCTCAGATGCGCATCTAAAACTATTCACATTACCCCGCATCCAATTATGTTCCTTTTCAAATCCGTCAAGACTTATTGTCACAGAACGAAGGCCTGAAGCAATAAGAGCTTGCAGCCTATTAGTTGACAAAGCCAAGCCATTGCTAACCATCCCCCAAGGAAATCCTCTACGATAAAACTCCCTACCACATTCTTCAAGATCATCACGAAGCAAAGGTTCTCCTCCTGAAACAATTATAAAAACATCATTGGGATTTTGACATGAGGCAATATCATCAAGTACACGCAAAAAATCCTTGAGTGGCATATCTGTAGTTGAACAGTCTGTTCTGCAATCGCTACCACAATGACGACAATGCAAATTGCAGCGTAAGGTACATTCCCAAAACAATTGACGCAAAGGATGTAACTTGATAAGTCTATCCTGATTAAACTTATCTAATTCTAAAGCAAAACGATGACGTAAAGAGAGTTTTTCCACAGAATCGCGAGAAAAAATTATTGATTTATTGCGAGTTAATGCTGCTGTTTACTTTGTATCTTTTTCCATTGAGCTTTTGCATATTCCTGCATGTCAACAACTTCATCTTTTTCATCAACAATTTCAAAGCCAAGCATAGTTTCAATAACATCTTCCATCGTCACTATACCTCGCAAACTACCATACTCATCAATTATAATAGAAATATGTTCTTTCTTCTCAAGAAGTTTTTCCCATATATTTGCAACAGGCTCATCCTCAGGAAATGAAAGTATAGGACGAGCAAGTTCTTTTAGTTTAATATTGAACTTATCTTCAGCCAATCTTTCCAATACAGTCTGACGAAGAACATAACCAGTCATATAATCACTGTTGTCCTCATCATAAATAAGAATGCGAGAATAATTATTAAATTCTTCAGTCTTATAAAATTCCTTGAGGGTCATGCTACTGTCAGCCATTGCAACAACAACACTCGGTGTCATTATTTCATGAGCTGTAATCTCATCAAGCTTAAGAAGATTCTGAATCATCTTGTTTTCCTTTTTCTGAAGCACACCCTCTTCGGCACCAACAGTAACAATTGCTGAAACCTCCTCCCTACTACCTGAAACTTGATTAGACCCAGAAGAAATCAAATGAGTTATACGTTCAATAACGAAAACTATAGGATATGTTATAAAAATCAGCACATTGATAGCTCCTGATGCTGGTACAGCCAAAGTGCGCCAATAACATGAAGCGACAGTCTTAGGTAGAATTTCAGAAAAAAGAAGAATCATTAATGTAAAAATAGCCGACAATATACCAACACCAGTACTATCAAACACCTTAGCTGCTTGCGAACCAACCAACGAAGCACCGACAGTATTCGCAATTGTATTTACAACCAAAATTGCAGATATAGGCTTATCGATGTTCTGTTTTAATTTTTTCAAAAGTAATGCGCCTTTTACACCCTGAGTCTCCAAAGATGTAACGTAAGACATTGGTGTAGAAAACAAAGTTGCTTCAAGCAAAGAGCACATCGCCGAAATGACAAGTGCCAAGGACATATATATTAAAATAAGTTCCATAAACTTAAATTTATCTCTTATAAATTATAACGAAAAAACATTTGTAAAGATTATAATACTCAGAAAGCAAAACAACACATTCTAATTGAAACAGTTATTTACAGATAGTATCTATAATAATAATTCTGAAATATAAAGAAATACAAAAAACAAAAGCTTACAATACTTTGCAAACTTAAAATCCACAAATAATCTGTTTATTAATGTTATAACCCGCGAGGGGCAATTGTCTGAATCTGGTATCATCTAAGAAGAAAAATTATTATCTATGCAAAATTAACAAGAATACTTTAAAGTACCAAAAAGACACAACAAATAGTACAAAAAAGCTTGTGTTTATACAACTACTATTAATAAATCATGAAATACTAAGCAATTCAAGTTCAAAAATCAATGTAGAATTACCAGGTATATCACCACAGGCTGTACTTCCATAACCAAGACGAGAAGGAATAGTTATTTCCCATATATCACCAACATGCATATGACTAAGAGCTATCTGCCAACCAACAATCAAATCAGAGACTCTGAAAGCAGGTGCACATCGAGATTTTGAAGAATTATCAAACTCATATCCATTAATCAACAACCCTCTATAGTTTACACACACAACACTCCGTATATTAGGACTTTTAGTTCCGTTTCCTTTTCTAATAACCTTATACAAGATACCTTCGGGCAATCTGTGAATTCCTTCTTCTCTTGATTTATCCTCAAAATAAATCAAATTATTATTTTTATAGTCTTGCTTTTTAGACATTTTACAACACTGGATTATGATAAATTATGAAACTCATGATAATTGCAATAGAATTACACATACAATTACCATGAGTCTTTATACACTCTGCTATAAAAAAACATTTATTTCTTCCAAAACATCCAACTTGGAACAGGCGGTTTTTGGTCCTCTGTTTCTTCAGCAAATTTAGCTCGCAGTATCTGGGAATAAGTTCGCTTAGTTGATATTATCTTGTATATTGTAGGCCAATCAGGAAGACCACCAATGTTACAGTCATCAATGAATACATCCGCATTCAATTTACAAGAGAAATTCTTACTTTTTGCTTCGCTAAAACGCTCTGAAGAATCACTATTAACAGCATAAAATGTTACGCCTCTCTCTTCACACCATTTTACTGCATCTTCAAGAAGTTTTCCTTCTCGCACAGTCCACAAAATCAACTTATGTCTGTCAGCAATAAGCATTTTAAGTATTTCAATCGCAAACGGACGCTCTTCTCCAATTTCCGGATAACGATGTTCTACAATTGTACCATCAAAATCAACAGCTATTACCATATATTAAATCTCTTCTAATTTTTTGCCCTTACCTTCTCCATAGCCGTAGCCATAGCCATAACTGTAACCATAACCTCTATAGCCATAATTTCCATAACGTCTGTAAGAATGGTCAGAAGGTGAAGCGGACACAGCATTCATTATTATATTAATATTTGGCAATCGTTTTTCCTTAGCCAAACTATTAACAAGTTCAAGATCTGCCTTTAATGTATAATTAGCACGGACTACATACAAAGTCAAATCTGCGCACTTACCAATTGATAATGTATCAGAAACAAGTCCTATTGGTGCAGTATCAAGAAGTATATAGTCATATTTTGTCTTCAGATATTCAATGGCAGATGTAAGATTTTCAGACTCCAACAGCTCTGCAGGATTAGGAGGTATAGGACCTGCAGCTAAAATGTCAAGATTTTCACTAATTCCAGAAGGTTGTACCAAACCTTCAAGATACTTATAGTCATTCTTGTCTCTTGTCAGGAAGTTTGTTATACCTTTGTCAGTATCAGCCAAATTAAAT
>JAFTTD010000052.1 GCA_017466965.1 Bacteroidaceae bacterium | reverse complement strand
AGAAATCCTTGATAATCAAAAGATTATTAAGGATTTTTTCGTTATATATATGTTGAGCAAGTGGCCCCCTATTGCACAAAAAATGCACTATTTTATGCAATACAAAGTAGTTATTGCACAAAAACAAACTCAATGATATAAGAAATTACCTGTTTTTAGAATAGTAAAACATCCCTAATTACACTCATGAAATCCATTTATGTTACATCTAAATTAAAAACAATGGGACACTCCTATTTGCTTGTATAATATAACAAGCACAGTAGAAATACGGAGACAGCGTACTGAAAAATTGGATTCAGTGCGCTGTCGGTATGTTTTCTCCGCAGTAGAATTATTTATGGAGGATTAGTCCGGATTTGTTTCTGGATGCGGAGAAGGGATTCTTTTTTTACTTCACGAGATATTTCTTTCCGTTCATGATGTAAATGCCCTTTTGGAGTCCGTTAAAGGCATTGTTGATGTTTGCCTTTGAACGAACGAGACGGCCGTCAAGTGAATAGATGTCGGCGAAGTTTACGCTTGGTCCTTCAACCTTTTCTATTACGTCTGGCAATGTTTCTGTTGTGTAAACATCGATGTAGAACACGTGGATTCCTCCATTGTCAAGGGTCACTGTGTATCCGCCTTCCACATTGGTGTTCATCTGGCATGATGTCCATGTGCTGTTTACATAGTTTGAACCTCCCTTACCCTGTCCTATCACTACGTATTCGCCGTATGCTACGGTTGGGATTGTGATTGTTGGGCGTGCCATGAAGTATGCGCCGAGGTCTGGAGTGACATACATGAAGATGCAGCTTGCATTATTAGCATTTGGCGGACAGTCAACAATGAGTCCGTCAAAGATTCCAATCTGTTCTTCTGTATAATATACTTCTACGTATGTTGTGTCCTCTGTTTTGATTGTATCAACTATAACATCAATTGTCACACGGTTCTTGCCTAGATCACCTGTGTTCCATCCCCAGTACTTGAAGTGAGGTGTTGCATCTGTAGGGCAGTCAATCACGCCTGATTCCACTTTCGAACCGTCGTAGTATGTTGTATCACCTGTTGCTTCATCTACAACGTAGTAGTAGTCTGTAACTTCGCCTCTGAGCTTAGCTACGATGTCTTCTGGCAAGTTCTGGAAATCCCAGTCATGTGCGCCAAGACTTGCAACTTCTTCATTCTTGCGATAGTAAGAAACACCTTCCTGCTCAAGGTCTTCGAGTGTATATACACCGTTTGCATAACCTTCTGCAGAGACTGTTACTGTAATGCTCTGTGCTGATGAAATAAGGTCGCCAACATTAAGTTCTGCCATGTCGCCCTCACCTGTTTCACAAGTGACAACAAATTCTTCTCCGCAGAGAGTGTTGTTTGTCCATCCAATCTGGTATGTGCGATAGATGTCGTCCATTCCTACAAGTGTGAGTGTAGGAGCGTTGAGTGTCACTTCACCTACAGAGAAGCTCATAGATACAATTTCTGACATTACTCCGTCGGCTGTGATTGAAGCAACCTTTACAGTAACATATCCGTCACCGTCCTCGTCTTCTGCATCTGATATGCTTATTTCTGCCTCTTCTCCCATTGATGTGTCATAGATCCAGTCTCCCCATGCACCGTCAATCTGGTATGGCTCCTGACGATATACAGTCTCTAATGTATAAACATCTTCGCCTGTTTCTTCATCTATGCTCCAGATTGTATCTACACGGAGAACTTCTTCTGTTTCGCGCAAATAGATTGGGTCTGTTCCATCAAATGTGTAATATGTTTCCACTTCGCTGCCGAAAGTTGATTCGCCTGGCTTAACCTTGATTTTGCGGTATGAATATTCTACTTCTGTAAGGCTCATAAGAGGATTTGAAACTGCCTCTGAAGCTTTTGCATCCATCCATATTTGTATTCCTTGTATGCAGTTGTCACGTCCGAGAACTATATCAAGACGTCCGTCCTCTGTCATAAGCCAGTAGTTATATACATCGGCAGAATCGTCTGCAACTCCGTCACCGTCAAAATCAATAGAGCGCTGAACAGTATGGATTGAGTCAGTAACATCAATACAATTAGTGCTTAACGGTGCTGTCGCCCAAGATCTTGAAGAAACCACTCCTCCTTGTACTACAAGGATATTGCCGGCTTTCATTTCTCCGATAGCAAAGTGACGATTACCTGAACCAAGATTTCTGATACCATCTTTGCCTACACGGCATTCCACTGCAGCTGTTCCTATGCCGATATAGAAATTTGTCATACCTTCGTTCAACACTTGATATGTATCGAACTTGTTCAACTTGAAGTCCATAGGTGTTGAAGCAAGGATAAATCCTGTCTCAACAACTTTTTCACCATTTAAGGTTCCTGCTACGAAATCGTAATGTTTGTAAAGCCTAAGACCTTGGAGTGCTTCATTCTCTTGAGGGATAGTACATTTCCAAGCTTTTACAGATGTGGCGCACATAATAAAGGCTGCCAATACAAATAAGTAAAGTTTTCTCATTGAATTAATGTTTTTAAGGTTATTATTACATGTATTTAAAAATGCTTTTCAGTGTTAACATTCTTTTTCAATATCACAAATATATGTATATTATTTTTTTGGAAGAAAAAAATAAATAAAAAGAATATTCTTTTGCACAAAAAAAAGTTGAAATTCGTGCGAAATTCAACTTTTTCTTTCTATTTGTAAGTCAAATAATGACTAACAATGACTAAAGGCATGAAGGAGTCATTGGGAGTCAGCAGCCCAGTGGAATCTGTGCAGCTCTGCGATGCTGAAAGAATCAGCCCACTCTGTAAACTCTTCCTTCACGGCGTGGACGAGGCTGCGGGAAGTCTGCTGACGGGAATCCCACCACACAGAACCCTATGCCTTCGTAATCACCGTCAATACCGAAAGTGCGGAGCATCTGCCTACCCTCTTCTGAATCGAAAATCTCTTTGGCTCTGTGAATCCAGCATCCGCCAAGTCCGAGAGCATGAGCGGCATTGAGCATATTTCCCATTACAAGTGAGCCGTCGTACATGTATGTAGGCACAGTTCTGTCAGAAAGCACTGCAAGGACAACGGGCGCACCATAGAAGGGGTCGGAATCTGTGCCGAGAACCTTAGCGTTCATCTCTGAAAGCCTGTCGCGAACGTCCTTGTCTGTAACTGCTATGATAATCGGCGACTGCAGATTTCTGCCTGTAGGTGCATACAGACCGGCTTCTATAATCTTATCCACTAATTCTGCTGAAGGGAGTTCTGGCTTATAAGCCTTTACGCTTCTTCTTGAAACAAGTACATCTATAGCTCTTTCCATATTCTTTCGGTACAAAGTGAGTGTTGTTTCTTATCTGATGAAATTTGTGCGCAGTGGTGATTCTGTTTCAGGAAGTGGCACTCCGGCATTTTTTCCAGCCTCAATACACTTGAGTGTCCATGCCATATTGCGTGCAAGGGTGCGCATTGTCTGCATTCCCTCTTCATCGCGCAGTACTTCTTCCGGTGTGTTGCCATGCACCTGGTTCCAGTATTGCGAACCAACTATAAGCATCTGCGCTATTGTGAAATACTTGTTGAGCTGGTCGAACGCCGCACTGGCTCCGCCACGACGACAGCTCACGATTGCAGCTGTTGGCTTGAGCTTGTATTTTGCGCTTTTGCCATAAAAGGCACGGTCCATGAACGAAGTCATAGTTCCCGAAGCGGCGGCATAATGAACCGGTGAACCAAAGACAAAGGCATCGGCTGTTTCCACTTTATCCAGAAACTCATTTACTACATCGTCAAGACAGCATTTGCCTGTCTGAACACAAGCGGCACATCCCAGGCATCCTGACAAAGGTTTGTTTCCAACCCAGAAAATTTCAGATTCAACACCTTCTTTTCTCAGCGTCTCCGCTATTTCTCGCAATGCTGTATATGTGCATCCTTCCTTATGAGGACTGCCATTCACTAAAAGTACTTTCATGATTATATTATTATTAAAGTTTTGCAAGTACTCAACTTCTTAGGTTGTAAGTTTTTTTAAGGTTATGAGGTTACAAGGTTATATACTCAAATTCATTATTAAGTAACATTATGCACCTTAAAACCTTATAGCGAAGCAACCTAACAACCTCAAAACCTGAGGAAACCGAGCTTGCGAAAGTTGAGTTATTACTTAACTGATTTCCATGCCTTTATGCTTTATTGTTCCACTTTCACTATGCCTCCGGTAACGGGATTGAACGTTACTTTCGTCTTTGCGTTCTTGTTGAAAAGAGTTCCCGAAAGGACATCTACTATTCCGAACTGCCCCATAGGCATTTCATGCTTCATGTAGATTTGTTCTGGAGTATATAGGGATATTTCCGCCATAGCCGGCACATTATAAACCACTCCTTCAATTTTGCGTGTTTCTGGTGCAGCGGGTGCTGGTATGGTGTTCATGTTCTTGACACTTATATAGTATGGTTCTCCCGACAGGTCGTCAGCATCTACAAGGCCCAGTTTCGATGATATTCTGAAAAGAACATGGTCTTTCATGTCTGCCGTAGGAGTAACATAATATGAGCGCACGTATGTCACCGTATCCACATACCCTGTGAACAACTGTGTCAGAGCCTTCTCCTGCTTGTTAAGTCCGTCTATCACAATCTGCAGCGAAGGACCGTCCTTTGGCATGGTGTCAGCCTGCCCTCTCATTATTACGTTCTTGCTTTCGCGTATAGCCACAATCTCTTCCGAAACGAACTGCGCCATCTTTGCCGTTGATGTGGCAGCCAGAATCTCTGATGTGAAGTATAATCTGGCATCCAAACGGTTGTTGGTTGAAACTTCAGAATCAACTGTTGTATATACCGGCACGTCAGAATCTGTGTTTATGGCAAGAAGAATTCCGTTGTCAGTGAGCTTGGCGTTAGGGGCAACGGTCTTGTCCTTCAGCTTTATCGTGAACATCTTTGACGTATCGGGCACTCCTTCTGTTGAAATCTGCATGTCTGTGATGAAACATTTCTCTTCAACAGCCATTTTCACATTCTCGAAATTGAGGTATCTGTTGGCATACTTGGCATATTCGCCGGGATGATAAGTGGTCTTCATAGCTGTAACATCCACTCTGATGCGCGTTGCCGGCAGAATATAGTTTACGCCCTCGGCTGTAATCCCTGGGTTGAAAGCTGTAACTTGTGTCTGCGCCTTCATGCTCATTGCGCATGCCATCAATGCCAACGCCACAGTTCTAACGGAAAAATTCATTTGTATGTATTTAGTTTTAATTGTGTCTAATAATGTTTGCCTTGGAAAGTTCCTTGAACGCTTCGGGCAGACAGTCGATGATGTCGGAGGCAAGAAGGGAATCTTCACCGAACTTCGCCGCTGCAATGTCACCTGCCAATCCATGCAGATACACTCCTAAAAGCACTGCTTCTTCATGGGAATAATCCTGCGCGAGCAGAGCAAGTATAATGCCCGTCAGCACATCTCCGCTGCCCGCTGTCGCCATACCAGGATTGCCTGTAGGGTTGAACCACACTTTCCCTTCCGGGGTGACTACTGCTGAATATGCTCCCTTGATGACAATGTATAGGTTCTGTTTTGAAGCGAGTTCACGAGTAGCTTCAAGCTCCTCGTAACAGTTGTGAGTAGTACTTACAAGGCCAAACAGTTCCTTCTTATGAGGGGTTAAAATGGTGTTCTTCGGCAGCTGCTGTATCCATCCCCTATGCGAGCCAAGAATGTTGATTCCGTCAGCATCAACAACTATCGGCGAGCGCGTAAACCTTATCTGCTCAATGAAGGCCTGTGCCGTTTCTGCATCTGTTCCTATTCCGGGACCGATAGCAAGCGCATCGAAATTGTTGGCGTCAAACGGTCGGCTGAAGCAGTCAGAATGTGCTTCCACACTGAGGATTGCCTCAGGAACTGCTATTTGCAGAACTACTGCGTTGGCTGAAGGCGTATGGACTGTCAGTTTGCCTGCGCCGCTCCGCATACAGGCCCTTGCCGAAAGCACTGCTGCCCCAGCCATGCCGGCTTTGCCAGCCACGAGTGCGGCATGGCCCATTGTGCCTTTATGCGCAAACTTAGGACGCACTTTCAGCATCGGCGCTATGTGTGAAACTTCCGTAAGGCTGTAAGGGGTTGACATCCGTTCGCCCTTCGGTTCAACAAGTCCAATGTCAAGAACCTCCCATTTGCCCACATACAGAGAAGTGTCGGCAAAGAAGAATGCAAGCTTGGGATACTGAAACGTGAAAGTATAGTCGGCCTTCACAATGTGGTTCATAACATTATAGGTATTGTCTTCGCACATCAAGCCTGACGGCACATCAATGGAGACAACTGTTGCAGCCGAAGCATTTATGTATTTCACCACAGAGGCATATCCGCCATTGAGCGGACGGCTCACTCCTGTACCGAACAGTCCGTCAATGACAAGGTCTGACTCATTCAGCTGCGGAGGGGTGAATGTTGACACCACTTCTGTCAGCCTCACATTTCTGCAGGCATCGAGACGCAGTTTGTTCACCTCGCAGTCGGGTGAAAGGTTTGAAGACGGATTGAAAAGAAAGACTTCAACATTATACCCCTTCAGCGAAAGCAGCCTCGCCACAGCCAGTGCGTCGCCACCGTTATTTCCCGGACCTGCGAATATCTTCACAGGGGTTCCAGGACTCCAGCGTTCCGCAACCTTCTCAACAAAGGCAACAGAAGCTCTTTCCATCAAATCAACGGATGAGATGGGTTCAGTTTCTATAGTATATGAATCTACTTCCTTTATCTGAGTGCCTGCAAGAATCTTCATGGATGCAAAATTAACAAATTGATTGCATTATTGAAGTAACAGAAGTGCAAAAAAATCAATTTATGCCGTCAAAATTGCAGATTTATATTCACAGCATATTATTTTTAACGTATTTTTGTGTATGTTTGCGTAAAATTTAAGAACAGACCACAATCAGACAATCCTAACAATGATAAAAATAGACGACAGATATTTTGAAATTTCCATTTCAGAACAGAAAATCGGCGAAAGCATCGGCAGGATTGCTGAACGGATGAACCATGACTACAATGGCAAATCACCTGTGTTCATCTCCATTCTCAACGGGGCGTTCATGTTTACTGCCGACCTCGTCAGAATGCTCGATTTCCAGCCGGAAATCATATTCGCGAAGTTTTCATCATACCAGGGGCTCGACACAACCGGCGAAGTTAAAACCCTCATAGGGGTGAACAAGAACCTGGAAGGCAGAGACATAGTAATCATTGAGGACATCATCGACACGGGAATCACAATGTCGGAAATACTGCCTGCAATAAACAAGATGAAACCTTCGAGCGTGAGAATTGCTACACTGCTCTTCAAACCTGAAAAATTATCAAGACAAATCACAATTGACTACTGCGCAATGGAAATACCTAACGACTTCATTGTTGGTTACGGACTTGACTACAACGGATTAGGACGCAATCTGAAAGACATCTACACCGTTGTGGAAAAACAGGAGCAATGAAAGCTCTTTCATCACAAAAGGCGCAAGAACTCGCAATAGAATGAATTTCTTTTATATTAACAAATAAAATAAAACATTGAAGACATGAAGAATATAATTATCTTCGGTGCACCAGGTTCGGGCAAAGGCACCTACAGCGACGAAATCGTGGCTAAATACAATATGGGACACATTTCAACAGGCGACGTTCTGAGAAACGAAATGAAGAACGGAACAGAGCTTGGAAACATTGCCAAAGGCTACATTGACAACGGACAGCTCATTCCAGACGAACTGATGATTGACATTCTCGCTAAGACATACGACAGCCTTCCAAAGGGACAGGGTGTAATCTTCGACGGATTCCCACGCACTATACCGCAAGCTGAAGCGCTGAAGAAAATGCTTGCTGAGAGGAACCACGAAATGGGAATGATGATTGAACTCGTAGTTGACGAGGAGACTCTGATGGCACGCCTCCTGAACCGCGCTATTGAACAAGGCAGAGCTGACGACAACGAAGAGACAATAAAGAAGAGATTCGAGG
Source organism: Bacteroidaceae bacterium (assembly GCA_017466965.1). The sequence goes on along the minus strand of JAFTTD010000052.1, from coordinate 4,434 downwards.
TGTATCACAACCAGACAGCACCCCTTGCAGAATGGTTTGAGAAGGAAGGCATCAGAAACACTTTCAACTGGAAAGGCTCAAAGGAAGTGATGCTTGCAGAAATCTTTGCCGCTATAGAGGCTGAAAACAAGTGATATGGCAGAATCAAACTTCATTGATTACGTAAAAATTTACTGCAGATCGGGCAAGGGCGGAAGAGGCTCCGCCCACATGCACCGCGCCAAATACATGCCTAAGGGAGGTCCGGACGGAGGAAACGGCGGACGCGGAGGCCACGTCATATTAAGAGGGAACAGAAACTACTGGACACTGCTCCATCTGCGCTATGACAGGCACGTTCATGCCGAACACGGAGGAAACGGCTCCAAGTCAAAAAGCTCAGGCAAGCAGGGACAAGACAAATATGTTGACGTGCCTTGCGGAACTGTTGTATATAACGCCGAAACAGGAGAATATATATGCGACGTGACGGAGCACGGACAGGAAGTGATACTTCTGAAAGGCGGCAGAGGCGGACTCGGCAACTTCAACTTCTGCACTCCTACCAACCAGGCTCCGAGATATGCACAGCCGGGCGAGCCTATGCAGGAGCTTACCGTCATACTTGAGCTGAAGCTCCTTGCCGATGTCGGACTTGTGGGATTTCCTAACGCAGGCAAATCCACACTTGTTTCATCACTCTCATCTGCAAAGCCGAAAATCGCCAACTACCCTTTCACTACGCTCGAGCCGTCGCTCGGAATAGTCTCGTACAGAGACAACCGCTCATTCGTCATGGCAGACATTCCGGGAATAATCGAGGGCGCAAGCCAAGGCAAGTGATTGGGACTCAGATTCCTCATGCACATAGAACGCAACTCGCTGCTGCTGTTCATGGTGCCGGGCGACACCGACGACATTAAAAGAGAATACGAGATACTGCTCAACGAGCTGGCTACATTCAATCCTGAACTTCTTGACAAGGGAAGAGTTTTGGCTATAACCAAATGCGACCTACTTGACGACGAACTGATTGAAATGCTGAAGAGCACACTGCCGGAAGGGCTGCCAATCGTATTCATATCATCTGTTACAGGATTCGGACTCAACGAGCTTAAAGACGTGCTGTGGGAAGAGATGAACAGCGAAAGCAACAAGATAGCCGCCATCACCACAAACGAGAGCATCGTCCACCAGTCGAAGAACTTCAGCAGCCTGCAGGCTGAGCTTGCGGCAGAAGGCGAAGACGGCGAAATAGAGTTCATTGACGAGGATGACATTGAAGACCTTGAGGACTTTGATTATGACGACTTCGAGGAAGAAGAAGCCGAATAATCAGAATCAACAAATGTTTAGCAAGAATCAGGAAAATGACTCTAAACACTTACGACATAGCAACTGCAGTAACCGCTTTCACAACCACACGTGAAGGCGGTTACAGTTGTGGCAACTATGCTTCATTCAACGTCAACCAATACTGCGGCGACAATCCCGAGCATGTTGTCCGGAACAGGAAACTGCTATGCTCCTCACTGGGCATAGACGACAACAAGCTTATAATTCCTCATCAGATTCACAGCGACAGAATAAAAATCATTGACGAGGATTTCTTCTCCGGCGCAAATGCAGACAGCGAGCAGAGCCTTGAAGGGTATGACGCATTGATAACAAGCATCCCAAGAGGATGCATCTGCGTGTCAACAGCCGACTGCATTCCTGTTATTATATACGACACAACAAACAAAATCGCAGCAGTTGCGCATGCCGGATGGCGCGGTACCGTTGCGAGAATAGCGCAGAAGACCATTGACACGCTCACAGCATCATTCGGCACTAAAGCGCATGACTGCAAGGCGGTCATCGGTCCGGGCATATCATTAGACTGCTTCGAAGTGGGGAACGAAGTGTATGAGACATTCGAGAGAGCAGGATTCGACATGTCTGAAATTTCAAAAAAATATTCTGCACAGAACTCACATGCCACTTTCTTCGCGACGAAGTGGCACATTGACTTATGGAAGGCTAACGAGATTCAGCTCATAAAGTCAGGAATAAGCAAGGACAACATCCTGACATCCGGAATTTGCACTTACAAGAACTGCAACCAATATTTTTCAGCAAGAAGACTGGGGATTAATTCGGGAAGAATACTGACCGGAATCATGATGAACAAATGACAAAGAGCTAAAAACACCATTATTCGCACAGAAATTAGTCATCCTTTTTACATCATTTCTGTTTATAAGCCCCCCGTTTAGAGCATAAATCAAGGGATTTTATTCTAAACAAATGTTAATTATATTGTTTTTAGATAACTTTTATACAAAACGCCAAATAATTTTTACTATTTGGCAAGAATCTTTTTCGCACAAAATGTATTTTTGCAAACAAATTTCACAAGATAATAGCAAAACTTTACAATATCTCGTTAAATACAAAACAATTTGATACAATAAAGAGATTAATATAATTGTGCCTAACACACATAATTTAAAAGATTTATTAATAACACACATTAGATAACAACCACACAAAATGAAAGACAGGAAATACAAATTTGCAGAGAAATTTAGTACAGTCTTCGAGAAGAAAAAACTTTTCATGAACACCAAGCTGACCATTATTGATCTTGCAAAAGAAATGGGCACAAACAGAACATATATTTCTGACTACATAAACAATGAGTTGGGAACGACATTCTTTGACTATGTCAACCAAAGACGAATTATGGAAGCAGAAGCTCTTCTGAGAACAACAAAAGAGTCGCTCGAAAGCATCAGCTCCATGTCAGGCTTCAATTCGCCAAGCACATTCCGCAGAGCTTTCATGAAAAAGTATAATTGCACACCGGGAAAATACCGAATCATACAAAGAAAAGCACAGATGGCAATAGCAGCTCAGGAAATGAAGGAAAAAGAAGAAGAGCTGCAGAACAACGAAGAACAGGCTTGAATGCCGAAGGTTGTCATACCAACGACAGTATTCACAAAAAATAAACTACGCAGATAACGAACCGTTTATCTGCGTAGTCTTTTTTATTAGTAAGGCATATTTGCTGAATCATTCCTCCTCTTCCTCATCAATAATCTCAAGGTTCTCAATGTCATCCATTGGCTGAACGTTCTCATCCGCATCCTCGTTCATTTCATCATCCTCGTCATCTTTAACCGGAGTCTCGTCAACCAATTCTTCATCAGAGTAATCATCATCGTCAGACTCATCGTATCCAGCCCTGTCAGAAGCCATGTTCTCAAATCTGATTTTCTCCATGCGAGGCTTCGCCTTGATGAACACAGCCTCAATCCATCCACCGCGCTCAAGCTCCAGCACTTCATATCCGTCAGCCTTTCTGCGGTCAATCACTCCACCCTGTCGGTGCATGGCATAAGCCGGAAGCACGCTGCAGTCAATGAAGAATGCCGACTCTATAATGTCCTGTATTGACAAAGACAAGCCCTTCCATCCGGTGCCGAGGTTGTTAGCGATAAGTTCAAGTATCTCAGCCGGCTCAAAATGATGGATGTTTTCAAGCGTGAGGTCTGTAATTTTCTTAATCTGCTTCTTTCTGATGGCAATGGCATTATTGGGCCCATCATTTGGAGAAGAGAAAATCTCGAAGTGCTGAGCCTCAAGGACAGCAACCTTATCCTCGTCCTCTCTGTTGAGATACTGAATCTCGAACACTGAATGAATGATGTTCATGTAACGAACCTCATTTTCGGCATAGTCCTCGTTTTTCTTCGCCTCCATAATCATTCTGTACAAGTCACTCTCAGTCAAGGTCCACACGTTACCCTTAGTCAGCTCATCAATGCTGATGCGTTTCGTCATTAATTTCATCTCTTTCGTTTTTTCTTTTAACAATATATTATTACAAAGAAAATATCCATTTCTTAAATTCGGGCACAAAAGTAATAAAATTCTTTCTCTATTACAACACCTTTCACACTATGGAACAAAAAATATAGTTAAATATTCAGTTTTAGTTCATGCCGAAGCTATACTGTCGCATTATTTATTATTGCAATAATGACAATATCGGCCGTTTCAATGCACATCTTTCGTTTCTTTGTTGTGTCTTTGCACCGGATAATCAATTATTCCGTATCTGATTGATACACAAATAGCGAATGCTATGATAGAAAGTTGTTGGTAACGATTTGGCAACTTCGAGATTGCACCAATTTTCTGCGTTATGCATTGTCAAACCACTCTGATACAAAAGTAACCAAACTTCTTGGTTGAACAAAAGAGTTTGGCTACCTTTTAAACTATATCTTATTAATAATCCATTTTCCAGAGTTTCCGCCTTCACGAATCAATACGCCTTTTTCTCGCAATTGGTCTGTTATCTTTCTAACTTGACGCTCACTGATTTTTAATCGTCTAGAAAGTTCTGCTCTTGAAATTGAGGGAGTTTCTTTTATTGCCTCCAATAATTTCTCCTCTTCCGTT
>JAFTTD010000051.1 GCA_017466965.1 Bacteroidaceae bacterium | reverse complement strand
GGTGGAGGATGCCATGAATGATGACGCGGTGGAGTTCTTCATCGTAGGAAGTGTTCTGCTCTTCCGAGTTTGAGCGGACGGTGTCAAGGCTGATGAAGAGGTCGCCGCTGATGATGTCGTCCTCTGTGTAGTCGAAAGTGATGATGTCGGTATAGTAGTCGTGCTGCAGATACTGTCTGTTCACTTCAAGAATCTTCTCGTCGTTGCAGAAGATGTAGGCAATGTCGCCCACTTTCTTGCCGTAAGTCTGCGCTACGGCTTTAATCCATGCGCTCGTATCGCGCTTCTTAATTTTAGGCATTGATATGCCGTCAGTGTTGTATGTAATCATGCGTTTTAGTATTTAAGTTCTCTATTTTAAAGAACGATTTTTAGGAGTTCAGGAGTTCAGAAGTTCTGTAGTTCAGACGAATCTATGGGGTGTTTACATCCTATGCTATCGTCCTCTTTTAACTCCCTCTTTTAACTTCCTCTTTTAACTTCTTACTTTAACTCCTTTTTTATAAGGTTATAAGGTTGTAAGGTTATGAGGTTATAAGGTAGGCTATCATAATTGGCTTCGCCTACAATCAGCTGCACTCGGCATAATTCAAGTAAACTTGATTCTGCTCTCATTTGCACGATTGTTCATAATTAAAAACTTAACTCCTTAACTCCCTTTAACTCCTTAACTCCTCCCCTCCTCACTTCCTCTTCTCTCTAACCACTTCCACACCTTTCTTATAGATGTCTGTTTCGTTGTTCATAATCTGATAGTATTCGTTCATGTCCCAGAGGTCGCGGGCGATGAGCGCTTTCAGCTGTTGCTTCAGGAGCGGCATAGTTGCATTCAAAGTTGAGTCATCATATTTTACATTAGCCTTCTTCGCATAGTCGAGCAATATCTTTATGATGTCGTTGCCAGGGGTAAATTCTGCCAGGAACTTGCTGAAGTCCGGGTATGCCTTCTGCAGTTTTTTGCGGTTGCTGTCAATATACTTCAGATTTGTGTTCACGATGCAGCTCTTGGCTGAAAGTTCCCTGTGAAGCGGCGTATATTCAGTAGTGTCGAGCGGTACATACACGTCGGGCATTATTCCTCCTCCGCCATAGACTGTGCGGCCGAGCTTCAGGGTCTTGAACTTCAGCGAATCGGCAAAATGTATACTGTCGGCATGGAGCAGCTCTCCACTGTTCAGGCGCTGTGTGATGTCGCTGTCGTAGTTCTTCCTGTCACCTTTCTCGTATGGTTTCTGAATACATCTGCCCGAAGGAGAATAGTAGTGGGCGATGGTCAGACGTATGAGCGAGCCGTCAGGCAAATCGACAGGACGCTGAACCAATCCTTTCGCAAAGGTGCGTCTGCCCACTATCGTGCCTCGGTCGTTGTCCTGTATCGCTCCGCTTACAATTTCAGACGCGGAAGCAGTGTAGCTGTCAACAAGCACCACGACTGTTCCTTCCTTCAGGGTTCCTTGTCCGTTTGCCCTGTAGTCCTTGCGCCCTGTGGCACGTCCGTCGGTATATACAATCATCTCTCCCTCTTGCAGGAATTCGTTTGCTATCTGGACAGCCGCCTGCAGGTAGCCGCCTCCGTTGCCCTGAAGATCGAGCACAAGATGCTTCATGCCCTTCTTCTTCAGGTCTTTAGTGGCAGTCATGAATTCCTCGTATGTCGTTGCGCCGAAATTGTTTATTCTGACATATCCTGTTACATCGTCAATCATATACCTTGCATCGATAGAGAACACAGGTATCTTGTCGCGCTGGATGGTGAAGTCTTGTATTCCCTTCACTCCGTTGCGGAGTATTCCCACCTTCACCTTCGAACCTTTAGGTCCTCTGAGCCTGCGCATTATTTCCTCGCGGCTCATTTTCACTCCGGCAATGGTAGTGTCGTTGACAAACACTATACGGTCGCCAGCCATTATTCCGGCTTTCTCTGAAGGTCCGCCGCTTGTGGGCTGTATCACCATGAGCGTGTCTTCAATCATGTTGTACTGCACACCAATACCTTCAAAACTGCCCTGCAGAGGTTCGTTGAGCTTCTGCACATCCTTGGCAGGGGTATATGTGGAATGAGGGTCCAGCCCCTTGAGCATTCCTATGATGGCATCCTCCACGAGCTTGTGTTCATCTATGCTGTCAACATACAGTCTGTTCACTGCAAATTCAGCAAACTGCAGTTTGCGTATAGGGTTCTCTATCATATCTTTACGCAACTGTTCCAATGACTGCTGTGCATTTACGTTTATTATTGACGGCAGCATAACGAATGCCGCCGCAAACAGTTTCTTGATATTCATACTCTTATGTTTGTTGTTGTTTGTTTTATTCTGGCTATATGAAATCACTTGTCGTTGTAATGTCCTTCCACTTCAACGACAAGGACGGTTATGGTCTCTTCATAAATGTCATATATAATCCGGTCGTGCGCCGTTATGCGTCTGGACCAGGTGATTTCCTTACCCCCTTTCAACGGTTCGGGATGACCTGTACCGGAGCGTGGATGTTGTTCAAGTTCGGGTAGCAGCTTATAAAACTTCTTAAAGGCTATAGGGTTGGACTTTTTCCATTTCTTTATAACCTTTGCTGCATCGTCCGAGAAATCAATATTATAACTCATAACTCATCCATCCATTTTTGCACCGCTTCTGCAGATTCAAAGTGGAGAGTTTTGCCCTCCTTGTATTCCTGCCTTGCCTTGTCTATCTTCGCCTGAAGTTCCGTGGTGATGTCTAATTCTTCGTCAAGAATCGGAACAAGCGTATAGGCACGCTTCTTACCTCTACGGATGATTATCTTCTCTCCACTGTCGGCTTTGTCGAAAATGTAGGCTTGATTGCTTCTGAACTCTCTTGAACTGACTGTAATCATATCTTCGTTGTTTTTGTTTAACGGCACAAAGGTAAAAGAAAAAAAACAGAAAACAAAAAAAGTGTACACAAATTGGTACACTGTAAAAAAGATTCTAAAAATCGCCCATTCCGTCTGGCAAAAACTCTGTCACATCCCTGCCATAGCTCATCAGTTCGCGCACAATGCTGGAGCTTATGCTTGAAAACTCCGGCTCTGTTATCAGCAACACAGTCTCTATGCCTGTAAGTTTTCTGTTAACGTCGGCTATGTTCTTTTCCGTTTCAAAATCCATTATTGAGCGAACGCCCCTTACAAGGAATGTGGCCCCTACGGATTGAGCGAAATCGGTGGTAAGGCCACTGTATGATTCTACACTGACACGCTCATTGCCTGCATACACACGACGTATCATCTCGGTGCGCTGTTCAAGGCTGAACATCGGTGTCTTTCCCGAATTGACACCTATGGCTATCACCACTTCATCGGCAATGGCAAGTGTACGATCTACTATCGACTGATGACCACGTGTGAAGGGGTCAAAACTCCCTGCAAAAAGTGCTTTCTTCATAACTGCCTTAATTTGTCTATGGTTCAGAAATCTTCCTCTGGCTTGTCCTCCTCGAACACGAGGTTGTTGATGATGAAGTTCTGGCGCTCCATGGTGTTCTTGCCCATATAGTATTCAAGGAGTTCCTTCACCTTGTCGGTCTTGCGCAGCGTCACCTGCTCAAGCCTGATGTCTGGTCCGATGAAATTCTTGAACTCATCGGGCGATATTTCTCCAAGTCCTTTGAATCGTGTTATTTCCGGATCAGGTCCGAGCAAGTCAATGGCTCTCAAGCGGTCCTCCTCGTTGTAGCAGTACAGCGTTACGAAGTCGCCCTTGTCAAGAGGCTTGTCCTTTGTCAGTTCTTCAAGAGCCGCCTTGCGAATCTTCTTCTTCCTGTTTCTCACTCTGAAAAGCGGAGTCTGCAAAATGTGCACATGGCCCTTTCTGATGAGTTCGGGGAAAAACTGCAGGAAGAATGTTATCATCAGCAGGCGGATGTGCATTCCATCGACATCGGCATCGGTTGCAACAATCACCTTGTTGTAGCGCAATCCGTCAATGCCGTCCTCAATGTTCAATGCCGCCTGCAGCAGATTGAACTCCTCGTTTTCATAAACGATTTTCTTTGTCAGTCCGAACGAGTTCAGCGGTTTTCCTCTGAGCGAGAAGACAGCCTGAGTGTTCACATCACGGCTCTTGGTGATGCTTCCGCTCGCCGAGTCACCCTCAGTGATGAATATGCAGCTCTCTTCCTTTCTGTCGCCCTTGGCATCGTTCAGATGCACACGGCAGTCGCGCAGCTTGCGGTTGTGCAGATTGGCTTTCTTGGCACGCTCGCGCGCCAGTTTTGTAACTCCGGCAATAGCCTTGCGGTCGCGTTCGTTGTCCTGTATCTTCTGCAGTATAATCTCCGCAATGTCAGTATTCTTGTGAAGATAGTTGTCAACCTCGTTCTTGACGAAGTCGCCAACAAACTTGTTCACACTTACTCCACCGTTAGGTTCCATGGTGAGCGAACCGAGCTTTATCTTTGTCTGGCTCTCAAACTGCGGTTCTTCCACATTTATCGCTATGGCGGCAACTATGCCGTTCCTTATGTCGCCATACTCATAGTTCTTGTTGTAATACTCCTTTATGGTTCGGGCAATATGCTCCTTGAAAGCACTCTGATGAGTACCGCCCTGAATGGTGTGCTGACCATTTACAAACGAATGGTACTCTTCGCCATACTGCTGATTGGTATGAGTGAAAGCAATCTCAATGTCCTCTCCCTTCAAATGGACAATCGGGTACAGAGGCTGAGTCGTCATGGTGTCAGTCAGGAGGTCCTTCAGACCATTGCGCGAGATAATGCGCTTGCCGTTATAGAATATCTCCAGTCCCGTGTTGAGATACGTATAGTTTCTAAGCATCGTCTCAACAAATTCAGGATGGAAATGATAGTTCAGAAACAGAGTATTGTCTGGCTGAAAATGTATGTATGTACCGTTTTCGTCTTGCGAATCAGCCCAGCCGTCAGACATGAGGTTACCCTTTTCAAACACGGCAGTCCTCACCTTCCCCTCTCTGTAGCTCCTCACCTCAAACTTGCTGCTAAGGGCATTCACAGCCTTCGTGCCTACACCATTGAGACCAACGCTCTTCTTGAACGCCTTAGAGTCATACTTTCCTCCGGTGTTCAGCATACTGACAGCCTCAATCATCTTTCCCTGAGGAATGCCTCGTCCATAGTCGCGTACTGTCACCGCCAGATTGTCCGTAATGTCAATTTCAATGCGTTTGCCGGCATTCATCTTGAACTCGTCAATAGAGTTGTCCATGATTTCTTTCAGAAGAACATAAATGCCGTCCTCCGCATGAGAACCATCGCCAAGTCTGCCGATATACATTCCCGGACGAGTACGCACATGGTCCATGTCAGACAAATGTCGGATGTTATCGTCTGTATATTCAACCGTCTGCGGCATTTCTTGCACGCTCATACCCTCTGTTTCTTGCATGGTATTTATAGTTTAAGGAATTTATATTTTAGGAGTTAAGGAAGTGTTAAAGGAGTTAAGAAGTTAAGGAGTTAGAGGAGTTAAAGTAAGAAGTTAAAAGGGGACAATAGCATAGGATGTAAACACCCCATAGATTCGTCTGAACTACCGAACTCCTGAACTTCTGAACTCCTAAAAATCATTCTTCAACATAGAAACCTTACAACCTCAAAAACGCCTCACAACCTACTTCACAACTTCTTTTTGAAGCACCTTCTGCGCTTATGCTGACGGCGCTCAAAGTATATCCACTGCTGCTGCACCTTAGAATTTGACTCAAGCTCTACATTCGTCTCCACATACTCATATCCCTCAGACACATATATAGGAAGAAGGTCGTAGAACAACAGCGAATTGACACCCTTGCCCTGATATTCAGGACTGATAGCCACAATCATGAGGTCAAGCAGTTTAGGTTTCTTAATCTTAAGGTTCTTAAGCAAATGCCACCACCCGAAAGGGAAAAGCTTGCCCTTGGCCTTCTGAAGCGCACGCGACATTGAAGGCATGGAAATGCCGACACCAACCAGTCGCCCGTCAGCCTCAGTAATCAACGAGATAAGTTTCAAGTCAAGAACAGGCAAATACATATTCACATACTGGTCAATCTGCTTCTGCGACAACTCCGAATATCCGAACAAAGGCTTGAAAGCCTCATTCACAAGCTTGAAAATTTCCTGGCCGTAATCATCCTTCAGTTTTTTTGCAGAAGTATATTTCTTCAGTTTAAGATTATATTTCTGCATCACAATCTCTGCAATCCTCTTGAACCTGTCAGGAAGCCCCGTTTCTCTCGGCACCTTAATCAGCATCTCAATCCAGTCAGCATCCTTCTCAAACCCAAGTTTCTCAATATGTTTAGGATAATAAGGATAATTATAAATGGTAGCCATAGTGCTCAGTTCCTCAAAGCCCTCAATAAGCATACCCTCTGCATCAAAGTCAGTGAAGCCGAGCGGTCCCTGAATCTCAGTCATGCCCTTCTGGCGTCCCCATTTCTCAACAGCCTCAATCAACAGACGGCTCACCTCTTCATCATCAACGAAGTCAATCCAACCAAACCTCACAGCCTTGAGGCCCCAAGTAGCATTAGCCTTATGGTTTATGATGCCGGCAACACGTCCCACAATCTTGCCATCCTTATATGCAAGGAAATAGACAGCCTCGCAAAACTCCATTGCCGCATTCTTGTCAGAGAACGTAGCCAGCATATCTTCATAGAGATCCGGAACAGAATAAGCATTATCCTTATAAAGTTCATAATTGAAACGGATAAACTTTTTCAGTTCCTTTTTACCCTCTACCTGCTTGATAATAATATTATTTGCCATATCTATAGAACATAAGATGGGCAAATATACGAATTTTATTCTTGATTCTTAGCTATCCCCTCCCTTTTTTTGACTATTGCCACCGCACCGCAAGCGCATTTTAGTTTTTGAGTTCTTAAGTTTTTGAGTTTTTTAGTTGCTTACCTCATAACCTTAAATAGTGCTTTGCCACGTCTCCCCTTTCCATCTAGTCATTCCGAACGTATGTGAGGAATCTCCTTCCAAAAACTTACAAACTCAAATACGCCTCAATACCTTACAACTCAATTATAGCCCTTTCCACCTAATACCTTAAAATAAAACATTGAAAAAATCAAGCCCGACACTCAACGAATGAGCATCAGGCTTGACATCTCTGAAAAATACGTTTATTTACTCATATACATTTTCATAAGAAAGGACTTCTTCCCCATCATAATATAAAGTTGTAAAAATCTGCTGAAGATTACCCTTTTCATTTATATCATAATTTAATTCGTATGTACTTTCCGAACCATCTTCTACAAGCACTACAGCATAAGGTAACATGGAAGATGCTCGTCCAAACAATCCAGAAAGATACAAGAAAGGAGCATCCCCAAATTCTGGCATTTGTAATTCTACATATAAACCATCATTATTAATTTTTCCATCATAATAATAATGATATTCAAGCAGAATTTCATCACCTGAATACTTTATACATGAGTTCAATGCACCATCTTCATTCCATTCTAATTTTGTTATAATCTTATTTCCTTCTGTCACCTCATTTATTTCAATCAGACGATCGTTCTTATCGTACAAAAAAGAATACGCACTGATAACATTCTCTATTTTGTTTTCAGTTATAAAATCTCTTGTTATTACAAGATTCATATTCATTATCAGCCCCTTATCATTCTGAACTATATCCTGGTAGGACTCATAATATACAAAATCATCCCAACTACGAGTAAACTTAAAAGACAATGGAGATGTGCTCATTACCCAATTGGATTGAGTGTAAGTGCTGGTAACATTTTTCACTTTATAATTATCCCAATGGAACATATAATACCTACTTCCCACATATTGAAATAATTTTCTTTCAATTCCAACATCACGAATATCAGGCATAGAAAGCTCAACCATCTCATCATTCTCCTCTTCGTCTTTACCACAAGAACAGAATGTGCACAAACAGATTAAAAGCAATAGTAAAAATTCAATTTTTTTATTCATCATATTCATTGTTTATTAAAATAATCACACTTCATTAATAATTCCAAATTCACTCCAGACTGAAGCTTCTTTATATTTTTCTATCGTACCTATAGGTACATTTAAAACGGCATTTTTAAGAGCGCAACCTTCAAAAACATTATTATTAACCACTAATGGCGATTCATGTCTTATTGTAAAATCGGCTAATTTATAGCAATTGTTAAAACAATTATAACCTAAAGTTTCAACAGTTGCAGGGATGAATACGGTATTCAATGTAATGCAATTTCCAAAAGCGGATTCTCCTATTGTTTTAATACCATCCGCAAAAAGCACATCATCTAATTTCACACATTCAGCAAAGCATAATCACCCACAATAAGCAAACCCTTTGGCATGTTTTCTATATTCAGAGCTGAACATTTATAAAAGCAAGAGTTTCCTATTGACTGTACGTTTTGCATAGAAATTTCTGCAAGACTGGTACAACCATTAAACGTTCCATCCTCTAATTTTTGTATATTACTAGGAATAGTTATCTTCTCTAAGTTAGAACAACCTTTAAATACTTCTCTATCAATAAATTTAACAGATTCTGGAATTTCTATAGTTTTAAGATAAGCACAATCCTCAAAAGCCCTATAATTGATTGAATCCAAACCTTCTGGCAAATTTATTTTTGTCAAATAAGTACAACCCGAAAAAGCACCTTGATTCAACACTCTCAAATCACCCAAAAGCACCACTTCATTTAATGAAGTACAATTAGAAAATGTATAACTTCCAATATGGCTTACATTCTTAGGTATTATAATTTTTGATAAATTCTCACAATTAGAAAAAATACTGTAATTTTCTTCATATATCAATCCGTAATCTAAATAATAGTAAGAGCCAATTTCTTTCAAAGATTCCGGAAGACTAATATTTGTCAACAAGCTACAACCAGAAAAACCTATATGCAAAAATTCACACCCCTCAGCTAACGTTAAATTCACAAGATCGTTACAATTGTAAAACACATCATAAAAGTTATTTTGGGTTTCAATATTGGACTGTATTAAAACACCGGTTATACTTGTCTGGCCAAAAGCAGCAGCCCCAACAAATTTCAATGATTTTGGCAACACTAAATCGACATTAAGCCCAGATGAATAAAAAGCATATTCCGCAATACTGTCCAAATTTTCAGTTAATTCTATTGACAAAAGTTCTTTTGTGAAATAAAAAGCACTTTTACCAATATATTTAACATTTTGTGGCAACGATATATTATTTAATTTATAACAGCCATAAAACGCTCCTTCGGGTATATACTCCATTTCAGAAGGAATATTTATTGTCTCTAAATTCCTACATTCTTTAAAAGCATATTCCTCAAAGCCTCTCAAGTTCTTTAAATCACCAAGAGACACAATCTTATGACAACCTTCAAAAGCCGAATAGCCTATTGATTCAATAGTAGAAGGAAGTGATATTTCCACTATAGAGTTACATTCATAAAATGTAAAGTCATTAATAATTCTAATGCCTTCAGGCACAACTATTTTTGAAGATAAACTATTGCAGTAACAAAAAACACTTCTACCCATAGACTTAACTGTAGAAGGTATATTTATTGTAAGAAGTTGTGAACAGTCGTAGAAAGCCTGGGAGTCTATATGAGTAACCCCATCTGGAAGAATCACATGCTTTAACTTGTTACAATATCCAAAAGCATATCTACTGATATGACCATCACTAATACAACACTCTTCAACAGCATCATCTGTCACATAATAATAATACGGATTTCCTCCTTTTACAAAGGTCACTTCAGATAAATCAAGAGTTTCTAAAGACCCATTAGTTTTATTGCCATAAGAATCTGAGCCTGCCATTTCTCTTATAAACCTTAAATCGTCACTATTCAGAGCACCAGACAGTTTTAGTGAAATAACATTATCCTTCTCCTCACCTAAAATCAACAAAGACAACGTTCCAGGCTCAGCAACATTCAATACTTTTGATTTAGGAGTATTAACCTCCATATCATCAGAATACATTCCATTGTTGTAAATTAAGTCTTTGGTGCATGACACTATTGTAATGCATAAAAGAAAAAACATTATTTTTGTTTTCATATTCTTCATTTTTTATTAAGGACTAAACGACAACCTATAAGATTACTTCTATAATCATCAAGATAATGTCTGCAAGACACTCTTGTGAATCTGTTGTCTTGCCTATTGGCGAGCAAAGGGAACTT
>JAFTTD010000050.1 GCA_017466965.1 Bacteroidaceae bacterium | reverse complement strand
CTTTGTTGCACCAGTGCAGTCGGCGTTGACTCCGCACCATGTGCCTACACCCTGAGCTCTGATTTCGTCGCCAGTCAGGCAGAGCACTCCGTTGAGATAGAGGTTCCATCCTGCAGGAGCTGCACCGATACCGCTTGTTGGATTTCCTCCCTGTGAAGAAAGGTCTTCAAAGCTCATGTTCTTGCCAAGTCCTGTGATTTCTCCAGAGCCCAACTGATAAGCTATTTCTGCATCTATGAGCGTTTGAGTTGCAGCAGCCAACGCCTCTGTGTCTGTCAGAGTGTTGAATGCAGTCATTGCAGTCTCAATAGATGCTGCAAGAACAGCGTCCTCAGTTGTATTGAGTTCCTTAGCTTTCAGAATCTCCTGGTAGATAGCCTTCTTAGCGTCAAGAAGTTCGTTGATGAGCATTACTGACTCTTCGTCAAAGTCTTCTGCGCTATAAAGAGCGTCAGCTGCATCCACTGCATTCTTGAAGCCTGTTTCATAACCTTCAACAGTAAGGTATGCTTTCTCGAAATTAGTTATGGCAACGTATGCAGAAGCCTTGAATACATAAAAGTCTGTAATGTCAGAAGCCTTAACGAAAGCCCAGTTCAGCGAGATAGAGTCTGCCATAACAGCATAGCCTTCATCGTCAACTACGTCATCTCCGTATTCATCCTTGATTGTACCTTCATAATAGTCTGGATACCATTGGTTGGTAGGCTCAGACGAAACAATGTACTGCGCTCCGCCGTTCAAGTGCAAATGTCTGCCGATGCAGTAAGAGTTGTTTCCTTCTCCTGCTTTCAGTTTGTAGTATCCGTCATATTCGCCTTTCTCAACATACCATTCAGCGTATTCCTGAGGCTTGAAGTTCAGGTTGTCTGTTCCGAAAGGAATAATCATGTAGTTTTCAATAGAATCGCCATCCTCCACTTCCGGAGCGGTCAGAATCTTGAAAGACCAAGTTCCGTTGCTGTTTTCCACTGCCTGGAATTCGTATGTAGCATAGTTTGAATCCTGTGGACCGAGGTAGTAAACAGCACCGTCCCAACTTGTGCGTGACATATATCCGTCAGGGCGAACATAGTTGAAAAGAATATACTTCTCACCATTGGTAAGAGTCTGTACTGGAAGCGGCGGACGCTCCACAGCATTGGCAATCAGTGACGAAGCCATAGCGGCGCAAGTCACGAATAATTTGAAGTAGTTTTTTGCCATAGTGTTACAATTTAATTAATTAGTGAAGTTTTTATTTTAATATGAATTAATCCAAGTTTAATTTGTAATGCAAAGAAACAAAAGCTGAAATAAAAAAACAAATTGTTTTTTATGAATTTTTATTCAACATTTGCAAGTAAAAGTATATTGCTTATCATTGCCAGAAGATGCAAAACCCTAAAAATTACGCCACTTCTACATTTCTTCATTCCATAGTGGTAAGGCGGATTTTATCTTTTGACTTTTGCAAAGATAAACATTTCCCGTATGTTGCTCGCAATACGTATGTTGATTTATGTACCACAAATGTTGATTAAG
>JAFTTD010000049.1 GCA_017466965.1 Bacteroidaceae bacterium | reverse complement strand
GATAGTAGAGACTCCCCTCGATTTTGAATGGGACAGTGCTATGGAACGCCTCGCCACATTGCCTCGCCAGTCAGAGTGGGAGGACTATGTGGCTGTATTCCAGGATTGTAAGGAGGGGAGTACATCGGCAGAGAAATGGCAATTAATGGAACGCATATTCTACTTGTATGATTAAGCAGTCAATAGATGATTTCCATATCTTTACTCTGCATGCGGGATATGCCGATCTGAATGCCGAATGGAATTGGAAGAACGTGCGCAGCCCATTTGCGCGTCTATACTATGTTATCGAAGGCAATGCTCAAGTGGTGATACACTCTGCCACTGGCAATGAACATGATGAAATTATAAATCTTCGCCCATACCATTTGTATTTCATCCCTCCCTTCACTCTTCATAGCAATGTCTGTACAGGTACATTCAAGCACTATTATATACATTTGCTTGAGAATACAGACGAGTCGTTCCATTATCTCGATTCCTACACTTTCCCGCGCGAAATACCTGCATCGGATTCCGACCTTAGTCTTTTCAAGGCGCTTTGCAACATAAACCCGTTTTTGTCGCTCACAACGGGTAATCCAGATACTTACGACAACGACGTGTCTTTGCTTAGGAATGTTGATTTGGGCAAACAGCGTCCTTTGGCAGACAAGATTGAGTCGAGAGGCATAATCTATATCCTTATGTCGCGATTCATGCGTTATGCCAAAGAGTTGCATGCAATAAGTGATTACCGAATTCAAAGGGCAATAGATTACATAGATTCCAATTTTCATACCATGGCAGGCATAGTAAAGCTTGCGGAGGTGGCAAACATGTCGAAAGACCATTTTATAAGAACATTCAAGAAGGAGACAGGACTAACGCCTGTGGTTTTTGTGACAAAGCGTAAAATTGAGTATGCCGAAACATTGCTTGTCACCACTTCGCTTCCTGTCAAGGCCATTGCTGTACAGCTGGGATACGAAGACATGTCATATTTCTATCGAACTTTTAAGAAACTCACAGGGAAATCGCCTCAGCAGTATAGGCAGGATAGTTTGTAACAGAATGACGGAGGTACTCAGAACTTGGGAGTTCTTCTTTAATTATGAATTAAGAATTATGAATTAAGAGATAGGAGATTCCTTGACAAACTCGGAATTTCCTTACACAATGATAAATTTTTAGACAAAAGAACATAAGAACATATTTTGCATTAACACCCCATGGTATTATCTGAACTCCTGAACTCCCGATTTAAGTTCTTAAGTTTCTAAGTTTTTAAGTTTTCTCCGCTTCCGTCATTCCGACAGAGCGTTAGCGACGAGGAATCTCCTTTCATGTGACAAGATATCTGAAAGTAACCATCCTATGGGGTAAGGGCACTAAAGTGCACTCCTTTGTGAAACTAAAGTTTCAGTTGTCGCAAGCGGAACTCCTATTACGTTCCGCCGTCTGAACTCCTGAACTTCTGAACTCCTTTGTTATAGGATAAGCAACTCAAAACAAAAATCCTAATTGGTAGTCCTAAATCCAAGATATTGTTTCATAACGAGCCTGCGTTTGTATCTCAACGAGCCTGCGTTTGTAAATTTTTGAGCCCTCGTTGTTCATATTCATACGGATTTCAAATTCCGTTTCATGTTTTTCACATCTTTTTTATGTTGTCTGAATAAATATGTTTACATTTGTTCGGAATACAAAATATAATTATTGATTAAATCTTCTGGCCGAATGAAAAATATAGCGAGACTTTTTGCAGTGATGGCACTGCTAATGATTGGTGTGAACAACAGCAGACTGCTGGCTGCTGTACTTGTTGACAATATCTATTACGAAATTGACAGTACCGGTACCAGTGCTTATGTGCGTCAGAGTGTTAACACAATTGAAACGGCTAACATCCTTGATGTAGTAAACATTGACGGAAAGGATTATCCTGTTACAAGCATAGGAAGCGGTGCGTTTTCATTACGCAAGAATCTTGTTTCTGTAAATATAGGGCAGAATATTACGACTATCGGAGAGTCGGCTTTTTTATACTGCTCTCTGCTGCCTTCTGTATCATTGCCAGCAGGTCTGAAGTCTATTGGTAATAGCGCTTTTTCGTACTGTACATCGCTTTCTTCAGTATCATTGCCAGCAGGTCTGAAGTCT
>JAFTTD010000048.1 GCA_017466965.1 Bacteroidaceae bacterium | reverse complement strand
TCTTCTTCTGCTTCTGCGATAGCGCCAGTTACGCCTCCGCACGATCCATGTCCGAGTACAAGCAATGCTTTAACTCCCAAATGCTCAATGGCATAATCTACACTTCCCATCACCATATCGCTGTTCACATTGTTTCCGGCTGTGCGGATAACGAAAATGTCACCTATGCCCTGATCGAAAACTATTTCAACGGGAACACGCGAGTCGGAGCATCCTACTACTGCCGCAAACGGAGCCTGATGAGGGGCTGTTTCTTCCACTCTGTCATTGTCTGTGCGCGGATAGAGGCTTGTTTCATTCACATAGCGTTCGTTTCCTGCCTTTAGTTTTGCGATAGCCTCTGCTGGTGTAGAGACTGTCAGTGTGTCTTCATTTGTCACTTCTGATGTTGGTGCTGCAGTCTGTGTGCACATTGTCATGCCGGTTCCCATAATGAGCAAAGCACCCACATTAATAAATTTTCTGACGTTCATTATTCTGTCTTTTTTGATTTTTAATTTATTATGTGCAAATATAATCAGAAGTTTTAGTTTTTTAGTTATTAAGTTTTAAGTTTTTGAGTTTTTGAGTTCTTAAGTTTTTGAGTTCTTAAGTTTTTGAGTTTGCAATGCCACCCTATGGTGTAAGGGCACTAAAGTGCACTCCTTTGTGAAACTAAAGTTTCAGTTGTCGCAAGCGGAACTCCTATTACGTTCCGCCGTCCCTTTTTAACTCCCTAATTTTAACTCCTACTTTTAACTCCTAATAATTTAACTACTTAACTCCTCTAACTCCTTAACTTCTTAATTCCTAATACCTAATTCCTAATTAAAAACTTAACTCCTTAACTCCCGAACTCTTGTAACTTCTTAACTCCTGAATAAAGTTCTTTATTTTTTCTGCGAACCTATAAAACTTCAGAGCCTTATATTCAATTATAGGATGTTTATAAAAGGAGAGAGGAGCTGTCTTTCAGGATTTTTTATGCCTTATTAAACTTATTATTATTAACTATCATTTATTTTATTCCTCTCTCCGTTTGTTATTCTTTAGTCATTTCTCAAGTGGCTGATAGACGTGACCATTGAGCAGCAATGGCAGGTCGTTTGCCTCGATCAGTTGATTTCCCCCTCCTAAATCAATTACCGTCAGGTGGGTAATGTATTTGTTGATGGACACGATATTGTTGTTTGAAAAATTGTCGCTGATATGATGCATAGGATTCTTTGGATACAGCTTGCTTCCGAACACCTGCTTACGGTATTTCTGCAGTTTGGAGTGTTTCATCCGTTCAAAATCAACACTCGGACTATAGGTTATGGCTTTTGATTCATGGCGCACATCATTCAGCACGAACGTATGTGCGTCGCCCCTTGCCTTCACAATCAATCCCGGCAGTCCGCGCAGTCGCCACGGACCCGTTGATGAGGGTATTTCTTCTGTGTACCATACCTCCCAGTCCACTCCTCTGAAGTTCGTTTCTGCGCTATGGCATAAATATCCGTTGATGTGCATTGTGTCGCCTTTCAGCGTCCATTCCATCTGTGGAGTAGGCTCGTATCCCTCACACTTGTATGGGAATATAATGTCGCGCGATGTTGTTTCTCCTTCCGGATGGTTTATCCATATAGTAGGCATGTGCGTCAAGGCCTCATTGTGTCCCATTTTCACACTCTTTTCCCAATCATGTTCATCCAGGGCCTTCTTCTCCTGGTTCAGATATTGCGACAGAGGCATTGACTTGGTCACTGTTTTCCCGGTCTGCACAACGATCTGTATGGAGTCGCATACGGCTGTTCCTTCATCATTGAAGGTGTTGACCATGTAGTCATAAACAGCAGTAAACTGTGCTGTGTCAATGCTGTCTTTTGTCTGAGCCTGCCCTGCTATCGTCAGCGCAAGCATAAAGGTTGTTAAAAGAAAGCTCATTTTATTTTAATTCTAAAGGGTGATATGCATTTGCTTTCTTTGGCACAATCAGGTCGGTTGCAACGACCGTCTGTTTATCTTCTGCAGGTGGTTCAGGTCCGCCTGCCCACATTTCCACTGCATCTTCTAATGCCCCATCAGGGATGTAGTAGCGTGGATTCTGTATGTAGCGTTTGTTGCAGAGTATCTTGTTGCGATGAGCAATGAACTTCTTTTCAGAAATTTGCTGGTGTTTTTCTTCGCTCATGTAAACAATAGGAGCTTTTCTGTTTACCAGTCCGCTGAATGTGAAGGTAAAGATACCCGTCTCGTCTTCTGCATTAATAATCATTCCTGGCAGTCCACGTAACTTCCACGGTCCTGCCGATGTTGGAATCTCTTCTGTGTACCATACTGTCCATGTGCGTCCGGCGTACTTGCCTATTGCTTTACAGCATTTATATCCGCCTATGCTCATTGTGTCTTCCTCTAATTGCCATTCGGTGTCTGGAAGCTTGCCTGTTACCAAATAACGGTAAGGAACAATCTTGTCGAAAGAACGTGTTTCACCATCAGGGTGGTTTATGTAGATGACAGGCAGATTGTATGTTCTTGCAACCCATTCGCCATTTTGGTAATCCTTGTTTCTCCATTCGCCATAGTCTTCCATCATGGCACGGTTGTATTCCAGGCATTTCGTTATGTGGCTTCCTACTAATGTGGCAAGTTGCATGGAGTCAGTCACTTCGTCGCCATTGGCATTGGTTGTCTTGATTTTGTAGTCATAAACAATGGTAAACTGCGCTGTGTCAATGCAGTCTTTTGTCTGAGCCTGCGTTGCTATCGTCAGTGCGAAGGCGATGATTAATAGATTTATTTTCATCATGTTGTTCGTTGGTCTTTTATGTATAAAAAGTTTTCTTTTTTCTTATTCTAATTCCAATGGTTGATATGCATGAGCTTCGGACAGGACAATCACCCCTGCAACACTGATGATTTGCTTGTCGGAGAGGTTGCTGTTGAGATGTTCCTGATAACCGAACGCTTCCATTGCGCTTGGAGCATAATATGTCGGATTCTTGACATAGCGCGGATTGCCGAGTATCTTCTTTTTGTGTTTCAGAAATTTCTTGGCAGTCATCTTCTGGTAGTCAAATCGTTGTCTTGTCATACTCATTTGTCCTGAATGCATTTGAGGGATGAACCAATAGATGTACTCCGTAAATATCAGTGGCTGCTCTTCGTTGAGAAGTCCGCAGAGAGTGAAGGAGTGTATTCCTTCCTCATCTTCCACCTTGGTTATCATGCCTGGCAGTCCGCCCAACTTCCATGGTCCGATGCTTGCCGGAATCTCTTCTGTGTAGAAGGCTTTCCATGTCTTGCCACGGTATTTTGTCTCTGCTGCATGACACAGATAGCCGTAGATGGAGTCCCGCTGTTCGTTTAGATTCCATTTTGGCATTTGCAGAGGCTCGTCCGTTTGGTAGAGGGAGGGGTAAAGTTCTTCCTGAACAGTGATGCGTCCTTCGGGATAGTTAAGGAACACATCGCCCATGTGCATCTGTGCTGCTTTCTGGGTGTAGTAGCTGTCGGCCTTTTTCTTTGTCTGCTTGTTGTAAGAGTTGTAGGGGAAACTCTTTGTTATGCCGTTGGCAGTCTGTACGGCAATAAGGAGCGAGTCTGTTACAGCTTCGCCTGCAGCGTTTGTCGTTTTGCAGCAGTACTGATATACTGCCGTGAACTTCGACACTCCGATGGTGTCGTTCTGTGCCTGCGCTGACATCGTCAGTGCTAAAGCAATTGTTGATAAAATCGTTTTTGTCATGGTGTTGGAGTTGCTTTCTTTAATTATGAATTATGAATTAGGAGTTAAGAAGTTAAGGAGTTAAGGAGTTAAGAAGTTAAATTATTAGGAGTTAAAAGTAGGAGTTAAAATTAGGGAGTTAAAAAGGGACGAATGCATAGGGTGGCATTGCAAACTCAAAAACTAATAAACTTACAAACTTAAATACGTCTCAGTACCTCATTTTTATAAGATTTGTTTTTACAACGAGCCTGCGTTTGTATATTAATGAGCCCTCGTTTGTAACAAAATGAGCCTGCGTTTGCATAAAAATGAGCCTTCGCTTTTATAATTGTTTCGACTTTTGTTGATGTTGTCTCCATTGCTTGCTTTTTTATAGTGAGAATGTCAGGCGTAGCAGTGCTGTACGTCCGCATAGACCGTAGATGTAACTGTATGTGTTGATGCCGTCGAAGTTGGTGTAGGCATACGAACGTTGGTTGAGCAGGTTGTCCAGCTCAAGGCGTAGGACGGCACGTTTGAACTTGTATTGCGCTGAGGCGTTGAACATTGACATGTGTTTGTAGCGGTCGGGGGCTATCTGACGGCGCATGTACTCATATTTGGCAGAGATGTCGAGTTGGGGTACTGGAAACAGATGAAGTCCGCCATTGTGGCTGAGTGAGGTTGATGTGTTTTGGGTCTTTCCATACGATGAGCGCCCCCAGCCGTAGTAAATGTTGTAGTTCAGTTCTATCCATTTTATGGGAGTGATGGTAATGCTTCCTTGCGTACTGTAGCTTTGGTTGTCGGTAGCAATCACTTCATTTCCCACAGCCTGTTCGCTGTCGCCGAAAGAGTAGTTTCCGCGAATGCCAAACTTGGCGAAGAGCGATGGGATGTTCTTTGTGGAAGAAATGGCGAACGAGGTGTTGCGCGTGTAAGTGTCGCGAAGCAGGGGCTGATTGTTTATATCTACTCCGTCTATAGTCTGCGAATAGAGGGTGTTGCGCTTGCTTTCGTTGTGGCTTGCATTGATGTCGAATGTGAAATAATCCAAAGGTATTTGGAGCTTCCATCCTGCAGATGAGCTCCAACTGCGCGATTCGCCTATAATGCCCGAAGCCGTGCGCATGGAGCGGTAGTCTGTCTGCATTGGAGCTGTAAGCAAGTCGAGCATATCGCCTGTGCCGTGACTGATGCTTGTGGATGCTGACAGTTTGCTGTTGGCAGAGAATGTATAGTTCATATTAAGACGCGGATTAGTGTAAAGTTTGTTCAGTGATGTGGTGCCATAGTTGAACATACGAAATGAAACAGGCACACTTACGCTCGCATAAAAACGACGGTTGCTGTTTCGCCAATCAAAGCCGGGATTGAATGACGGTATGAGTGTCCATCCCGACAGGCGGTTTATGTCGTTGTCAGGAATGCGCTCTGTTTCCACAAAATTATAGTCTGCCTGCAGACTGACAGGCAAATTGATTGTGATCTTATTGCTCAGACGTATGTTGAATGAGGTTCCATGATGAGATGTGAACGATGTGGACTGTGCCAACTGTCCGTAGTCTTTGCCCTGATTGCTGAATGACAGGCGCAGGGTGGGTGTTCGTTGGAAATTGATGTTTGAGTTTATTGAATAGCGGTGTTTGCCAAGCATTCTTGTGATATAAAGTCTGTTGTTGACTTCGAACGAAGTGGTGCGACGACGTTGTTTGGCAGTCTCCTC
>JAFTTD010000047.1 GCA_017466965.1 Bacteroidaceae bacterium | reverse complement strand
GATGCAGTTTTTGATTTAGACGTAAAAGATCTGAAAGCAACAGTTCAAGGAACAAGCACACTTACTCTTAAAGGAGAAGCAGAAAGAAAAAAATTCAACAGAAGCTCAAGAGCTACAATAAAGAGCACATTAAAATAAAAAAATATCCAGAGCCCGCCATCAAAAAAAATGCAAACGGTTCTGGATATTTATATTTAGAAGCACGAAAATCAAGACTTGTTATCGTCAAAATTCTTTATTTCTGATTCAAATTTTTTCTTAGCAAGATTAGTGTCATTGAATGTGCAAGGCCCTGCAATGCAACCACCTTCGCAACTCATGATTTCTATAAACTTTGTAGGGCATTTACCTGTTTTGGCGTAACCACGTAACATTGCAATAGTCTTCTTGTCAATACCCTGAATAACTGTAGCTTGAAGAGTAGGATCTCCTACTGCATTTTTAACAGCTTCAAAAACACCACCTGTAGCCGCAAATCCTTGTGCATCACGACTTCCTCTTTCAGAAGGTATGTATGACTCACAACTTTCTATATCAATTTCATATCCCTCAAGAACAGCATCAAGTTCACTGAAAGTCCAAACAAAATCAACACGAGGATTATCACGACCTTCACGTCTTTTTGATGCACACGGGCCTATGAAAACTGTAAACGCATCAGGATATTTTTCATTCACATATTTAGCTGTATAGAATAATGGGGTGCCAGTTGTTGAAACATACTTTGCAAGCTCTGGTATATGCTTTTTAACCAACTGCACGTATGCCGAACAACAGCTTGTAGTCATGAACGGTGCACCTTCAGCCATTCTCTCCTTAAATTCCTCTGCTTCATTACGTATTGTTTCCTCTGCGCCATAAGCAACTTCAACAACATCTGTAAATCCTATTTGTTTCAACGCGCCATATACTTTCTCAATAGGATAATCAAACTGCGACAATATAGAAGGTGCAACCATTGCAACAATCTTACGCCTTCTGTTTATCAGTTTTAAGACATCAAAAACTCTTGACACTTCAAATATTGCTCCAAAAGGGCATGCTTTCATACATTTCCCGCAATAAATACATTTTGCAGGATCTATATGTTCTATTCCATATTCATCTTTAGATATAGCCTTTACAGGGCAGGCCTCTTCACATGGCACTGGTATATAAACAATGGCATGATAAGGACAAGCCTGATGGCATTTGCCACAACTAATACAAATATCATGATCAATGATGGCCTTACCATGCTTATCGTATGAGATGGCATTTTTAGGACAAGCATTGTGGCAAGCCTGTGCTACACAACCACGGCACAAATTGGTTACTTCATAATTAACCTTGATACATGACGAGCACGCTTCATCCATTACACATAGCAAATTCATCTTGATTTCACTGTCTCCTCGGTCGAACAGACGCTGAACATAATCAGACAAACGGTCTATCTCATCCTTCTCATCCGTCATGTCAAATCCCATCATAGCCATACATATATATTTTGTCACAGCCCTTTCCTTATAGATGCAGCAACGTCCACGAGTCTGCGAATTTCTGGGATTTAGTTCTATTGGTAACCTGTTGATGTCTTTCAACAATCGATCATTTTTCCACATGTTCACCATTCTCGCCAGCAGTTGATAACGAATGAACATAATGTTGTTCTTGTTCTTTGCCATAGTTTAATTTATTATTATATGTATATTTTATTAAATCAGTATTATTCTTATATATAAAGTTACCATACAACTTTATCAAGCACTCCGGTAAGCCATGCTATTGCTATACCATAATTTGTAATTGGCACATTATTAGCCTTAGCCATAGCAATTCTGTTGAGCATGTATTTTCTTGTAAACATGCATCCGCCGCAATGTATTATCAGGTCAAATGATGTCAAATCATCAGGAAAATCATGTCCACTAACATTAACGATAGTCAGATCTTCACCTATTCTTTTTCTTAACAAGTTTGGAATTTTTATTCTGCCAATATCCTCACCAACGGGGACATGTGAGCACGACTCGGCAATAAGTACTTTGGATGATGTAGTAAGTTTTTCCATACATTTAGCTCCTTTAACAAATTCATCTATATCTCCTTTGATTCGCGCCATTAATACAGAAAAAGATGTCAATAATGTTTCTTTAGGACAAATTTGCTCTACAAGAGAGAACACCTTTGAATCTGTTATTATTAATTTAGGAGATGTCGCTAATGAATCCAACGTACCCTGAAGACAATCTTCTGTGATACATACTGTAACACATCTCTTGTCCAAGAGATTACGTATTGTCTGAACCTGTGGCATAATCAGCCGTCCTTTTGGTGCCTGAGAGTCTTGGGGCATCACCAACACAACAAGGTCGCCCTTATTACACAATGAATGAGTTATATCAAAAGTTTCATCCTTACTGTTCAAAGAGTTTGCTATGGTTGTAATCAAATCATCAACTCCTAATTTATACGTAGAACTAACTGCAACAACAGGAAATTTAAGATTATTCTTTTTAAGATACTCCTTTAACGCGCTAACTTTCAATGCCAATTCTGCAGAAGTATAAACATCTGATTTAGAAAAGGCCAAGACAACTGGAGTATTATAATTAACAAATTCTTTTATCAAAGACGACTCCGAAGGCGACAAACAGCTGTTCTCAAAATCACTTAAAACAACCGCTATATCAACCTTGCCAATAATAGCATTTGTCAAACTTGCTCTTTGTTCTCCAAGCACACTATTATCCTCCACACCAGGAGTGTCAATAATAGTACAGGCTCCAATGGAAGCTATTTCAATGTTCTTGCTAACCGCATCCGTTGTTGTCCCAGGAATACACGATACAATAGAAACGTCCTGTTCACAAAGAGCGTTAATTAAGCTAGACTTTCCTGTATTAACCTTTCCGAAAAAACCTATATGAATCCTTGCTGCGTTATACATATATTCTTTTTTCATAATTAATCAAAACCTAAAATCTCTTTCGCCATTTTTAATTTTTTCAAACAGAGATTTTGTATAGTCACGTACTTTAGGATTAGATATATTATTTAGTTCTTTTTCTATCACATTTGATGCACTCTTTCTTGTTTCATCAGACGCATAATCTATAAGATATTCCTTTAGCGTCAATAAAGCATTAGGCTGACAGCAATTTGCTATTTGCTCTGATTTCAACAAAGACATAAAACGATCTCCAGTTCTGCCTTCACGATAGCATGCAGTACAAAAACTTGGCAGATAACCAAGTTTCAACAACCAACAAACAATTTCATCAAGACTTCGTTTATCTGTAACTTCAAATTGTGAAGAACTATCATCATCATAACTCAATGAATCAGCATAACCTCCAACACTAGTTCTTGAACCACCACTAATTTGGGTAACACCCAAATTAAGGACTCTCTCTCTATTACTCTTACTCTCTCTCGTTGAAACAATCATGCCCGTGTATGGTACTGCCAAACGAATAACAGCCACAATTTTATGAAAAACCTTATCAGGTACACAATTCGTGAAATCTGCAGTATCTATTCCATCAGCCATACAAAGACGGGGAACACTAATTGTATGAGGACCTACTCCAAAACGCGCAACAAGATGTTCCGCATGCATCAGTAATCCTACAAAATCATAGCGGTATGTTTCTAAACCAAACAGCACGCCTATTCCCACATCGTCAATTCCTCCCATCATTGCTCTGTCCATAGCTTCTGTATGATAAGCATAATTACTTTTGGGACCAGAAGGATGAAGAGATTCATAAACACTTTTATTATACGTTTCTTGAAATAATATATATGTTCCAATTCCTGCATTTCGCAACAATGAATAATTCTCTACTGTTGTAGCAGCAACATTCACATTAACTCTTCTTATTGCACCATTTTTGTGCTTTAATGAATAAATAGAATCTATGCAATCCAACAAATACTCCATTGTGTTTATTGTCGGATGCTCTCCCATTTCTAAAGCCAAACGCTTATGTCCCATATCCTGAAGAGCTGTCACCTCACGAATAAGTTCATCATGATTAAGTTTTTTTCTTAAAATTGTTCTGTTGCTATTATGATATGGACAATAAACACATCCGTTTATACAATAATTAGAAAGATACAAAGGAGCAAACAATACAATTCTGTTACCATAAAACCTTTGTTTAATTTCATTTGCCAAAGAAAATATCTTTTCATTAAGTTCATCATCGTCACAATCAAGCAGCAAAATCGCCTCTCTATGAGTAACACCTTGTCCTAAGGCCGCTTTAGCAATAATGTCATTTATTAATGACTTGTTTTTTTTATTTATTTCAGCATGCTCTAAACTATCAATGATTTCATCATTATTTATGAATTGTTCAGAGTTTTCTGATTTTGGATTATATGTTAGTTTCATACCTACAATGTTAAACAGATTTATAATTACCGATACTCCAATCTATCTCATATCCAATAACAGACAAATCTCTTTCTATGAGTTTTATTTCATCTATAAAATCCAAACTATTATCTGTCTTTCCATTATATATTTTATAGTTACTTCTCTGTTCCAATGGAGTTATATTGGGCATTATTACATTTGCGCCACTTTTTATCGCCTTTTGCATATTATCAGGTGACAATGATATAAGAGCTGTTGTAGCTGGTATATTTGATTTTGGGCACAACAGACGCAATAGCGACAGTATATACATTGTCAGACTAATGCTTCCATTAATTTCATTTTCAAACGGTGTATCTTTGGCTGGGATAAAAGGGCCAACACCTATCATTTCCGGATTAAATTCAGAAATAAACATTAAGTCTTCTGCTAAATTATATAATGTTTGTCCAGGAGAACCTATCATCATACCAACCCCCACTTCATACCCTAAGTCCTTTAACCAATACAAACATCTTATCCTGTTTGAATATGACATGTATTCTGGATGAAGAAATGCATAATGTTCCTTAGAAGCAGTTTCATGACGAAGCAAATATCTATCCGCTCCAGCTTTTTTGAACAATTCAAAAGATCTAAATGAACGTTCACCAAGAGACAATGTTACAGCAGAATCAGGCATTTCCTCTTTTATTGTACTTACAACAGACGAAACAAAAGTGTCCGAAATAGACAAATCCTCACCACCTTGAAGTACAAATGTTCTTAGCCCACATTTATACGCCCTTTGACAAGCATTTATGATTTCATCAAAATTCAACCTATACCTTTTTATTTTAGAATTCTGACTTCTTAAACCACAATAATAACAGCCGCATCTACAATAATTAGATATCTCAACAAGACCTCTTAAATAAACTTTCCCGCCAAAACTATTATGCGCAACTTCACAAGCCTTGTTAAATACATATTTTTTTATGTCAGTATTCTTAACAGCCAACAAAAATTCAAAGTCAGTTATATCTAACTTTGAGTCGCCAGACAACAAAGATTCTAACAATTGTATTTCTCTATCACATCCCATTATTACAAAAATAACGAATTTAACGCAAATTTAATTATTTGACAGAACAAAAACAAAAGTCTGATAATAAATTATTCTTAGTCTTCATTTCACATAACAAACAAATAAAAATGTCATACTCAGAAAATGAAACAAAACAAATAATAATCAAGCAACAATAGTTCTAATAAATTAAACAGATATTATTTTTTCACTAATAAAGCAAAATCACAATGTTCTAACATACAGCAACATTGTCCATTATTATTAATAATATTAAAAATGAAATGCTGTTATTCGTTTTTTTCGTACTTTTGCAAAGACAAAAATATAGACACATGCCTAAAATTGTATTTTTAATTATAACTTTAACCATTTGGATTTGCACCCCTTTTTTTAGCATCTACAACAAATTGAATGCACAAGAGAACAAATTTGTTGTTGTCCTGGATGCTGGACATGGTGGAAAAGATCCTGGCGCATTAGGCTCTAATAAACGTGTTAGAGAGAAGGACATTGTACTTGATATAGCATTGCAAGCTGGTAATATGCTCAAAAACAATTGCCCCGACGTAAAAGTAATATACACTCGCTCCAAAGATGTCTTTGTTACGCTTGACAAAAGAGCAGAAATTGCAAACAAAGCCAAAGCAGACCTATTCATTTCAATACATACTAACGCTGTAGAAAATCGTAAAAGAAGAGTATTAGGTGTTCAATCATACACTTTAACTCTTAAAAGTTCAGGAGCTAATCTAGAAGTTGAAAAAAGAGAAAATTCTGTAATTCAATTCGAAGAAGACGGAGAAAGCAAATACAGCTTCTCTAATCCTAACTCCAGCGAAAGTGACATAATTTTTGAACTAATGCAAGACAGAGACATGAAAGAAAGTGTAGATTTTGCAAAAATAGTTCAACATGAAATGGTCAACAAAGCAAAAAGACAAGACAAAGGCGTTCTTCAAGCAAATTTGGCCGTTTTAAGAAAAACCTATATGCCAAGCGTTCTTCTTGAAGTCGGTTTTATCTCTACACCTGCAGAAGAAAAATATCTCAATTCTAAAAACGGTAAAAATACATTAGCAAAATGCATCTACAATGCAGTCGTTAAGTATAAGGAAAAATATACTGGCCACATTTCTTCGCTTGTTTCAATATCTCCTGAGGAGAATAGCCACTTATCCGTCAATGAAAAAACAAGCCAAAATGAAGAACAAGCAATCAATAACAAAGAATCATCAAATAATAGTATTAGCAACGCAAAACCTGTTTTTAAGATCCAAATTCTTGCAACAGAAAAAAGAATAACTAAAGGAGACAAACAATTTAAAGGATTGACAACATCTGAATATAAAGAAAATGGATTATATAAATATACTTATGGAGAAACATCTGATTATAATGAAATACTTAAACTGAAAAAAAACATTGCTAAAAAATTTCCTAAATCATTTATTATAGCATTCAAAAGTGACAAGAAGATAGACACAAAATCTGCTATTGAAGAATTTAAATTATCAAAAAAATAAAAATAAGAATATGAAAGGGTTCAGCAAAGAAATAAAAATAGATACGGAAAAATTTATTAACTACAAAGATAAATACAAAAGTTTGATTCTTGCTGCCATAGAAAAGGAGAAAAAATCACATGAAT
>JAFTTD010000046.1 GCA_017466965.1 Bacteroidaceae bacterium | reverse complement strand
TGGCGTGTGACTTTGGTGCCATGTATTGTTATTCCGGTTTCGCTTATCGGTGCGTTCTTCATTATGTTTATATGCGGATTCTCTATTAATGTTCTGTCGATGCTTGCTATAGTGCTGTCGGTGGGACTTGTGGTTGATGACGCTATTGTTATGACGGAGAATATTTATACGCGAATAGAACGTGGAATGAGGCCTATTGAAGCAGGTATTGACGGTGCAAAAGAGATTTTCTTTGCCGTTATTTCCACTACTATTACATTGCTGGCTGTATTCTTCCCTATCATCTTCATGGAGGGTACAACGGGACGATTGTTCCGTGAGTTCAGCTTTGTGGTGGCTGGTTCAGTTATCATTTCTTCGTTTGCCGCATTGACCTTCACCCCTATGCTCGCAACAAAGTTGCTGGTGAGAAGAGAGAATAAGAATTGGCTCTATCGCAAAACGGAACCTTTCTTTGAAGGCATGAACAAATTGTACGAACGCAGCTTGCGTGCTTTCCTGAAACGCAGAAAACTTGCATTTGTGATTATGGCTGCATCTATTGGACTTAGTGTATGGCTGTGGGGAAGCGTGCCTTCTGAAATGGCACCGCTTGAGGACCGTTCGAAGATAACCATCAGAACAATGGGACCGGAGGGTGTTACTTATGAATATATGCGTGACTATACTGAGGACATAAACAGACTGGTTGATTCTATCATACCAGATGCTGAGTTCGTTACAGCGCGCGTGTCAAGCGGAAGCGGAAATGTGCAGATTACACTTAAAGACCTGAAGGACAGAGATTACTCGCAGATGGATGTTGCAGAAAAATTGTCAAAAGCAGTTCAGAAGAAGACTGATGCAAGAGCATTCGTGCAACAGCAGTCAACTTTCGGAGGACGAAGAGGTGCAATGCCTGTGCAGTATGTTCTACAAGCAACGAATATAGAAAAGATTCAGAAAGTGCTGCCTGAGTTCATGGCAAGAGTATTTGACAATCCGGCATTCCAGATGGCGGATGTGGATTTGAAATTCAGCAAGCCTGAAGTGAGAATCAATATCAATCGTGAAAAGGCTAACACAATGGGTGTGCATACAAGAGATATTGCGCAGACTCTGCAATATGGACTCAGCGGTCAAAGACTTGGATATTTGTATCTGAACGGAAAACAGTATGAGATTGTTGGAGAAATTAATCGTCAGCAGCGCAATGCGCCGATAAATCTGAAATCAATTTATATGCGCAGTGTCAGCGGTGAAATGATTCAGATGGACAACTTGGTTGAACTGATTGAAGATATTGCTCCACCGAAGCTGTATCGTTATAACCGTTTTGTTTCTGCAACCATATCTGCTGGACTTTCTGATGGATATACCATTGGTCAGGGATTGGACGAGATGGACAAGATTGCAAAGGATGTTCTTGACGATACTTTCAGAACAGCTTTAGCTGGAGATTCAAAGGAGTTCCGTGAGAGTTCTTCAAGCCTTATATTCGCTTTCCTTTTGGCTTTGGTGCTCATATATCTGATTCTGGCAGCGCAGTTTGAAAGTTTCAAGGACCCGTTTGTCATAATGCTTACAGTGCCTCTTGCCATAAGCGGTGCGTTGATATTCATGGCAATAGGAGGGCAGACGATGAATATATACAGCCAGATTGGTATAATAATGCTTATTGGACTTGTTGCAAAGAACGGTATCCTTATTGTGGAGTTTGCAAACCAGAAGCAGAAGGCTGGACTGAATAAGATGGCGGCGATACGTGAGGCTTCAGCGCTGCGCTTGCGCCCAATCTTGATGACAAGCGTATCTACTATTCTCGGACTTATGCCATTGATGTTTGCTACAGGAGAAGGATGTAATGGGCGTATTGCGATGGGAACGGCTGTTGTGGGAGGTATGGTTGTCTCAACGCTTCTGACAATGTATGTTGTTCCGGCAATCTATTCGTTCGTGTCAACAAACCTTGAGGTGAAGAAAGAGAAAAATAATAAAAAATAGTGTTTTAGTTATTGAGAGAAGTGAAAATGAAAATAAGACATTGTTTGTTGTCGGTGATGGCATATATGCTTGCAATAATATCTATGCAGGCACAGGAAAATATAACATTGAAATCGTGCCTTGAAAAGGGACTGAAGAACAATTATTCGTTGCAGATTGTGCGCAATGAACAGCAGATAGCTGAGAACAATGCTACGCGTGCAAATGCAGGAATGATGCCTACAGTGAATCTATCGGCGGGCTATTCGGGAACTCTTGATAACTCTAATGCCATAGCGCGGGGCTCAGAGAGTACCTCAAAGGACCGTAATGTGATGGACCATACGGTGCGTGCGGGTATAAATGCAGAATGGACTGTGTTTGACGGATTCAAGATGCAGGCAAACTACCAGAGGCTGAAGGAACTGAACCTTCGCAGTGAAACTCAGGTAAGAATAGCTGTGGAGGATTTTGTAGCCAGTCTGACTGCGGAATACTATAATTTCATACAGCAGAGGTTGCGCATGAAGAATCTGAATTATGCCGTGGCTTTGTCGAAAGAGCGTCTTCGTATCGTTCACGAAAGATATATGATAGGTAATAATTCACGCCTTGACCTTCAGCAGGCTCAGGTGGATTTCAATGCGGACAGTGCACAGAGCCTTCAGCAAAGGGAGTTGCTGGCTTCTTCGCGTATTCGTCTGAATCAGCTGATGTGCGATCAGGACATGAGTTCGTACTACAATGTGGCGGACTCTATTATTGATGTGGATCGTGTGCTGAATTTTGATGAGTTATGGGCTTCTACGCTACAGAATAATGCGGATTTGCTGGAAGCGGCTCATAATATGGCTTTGGCTGAGATTGATTTGAAGAGTGTAAAGTCAAGAGATTTTCCTTATGTTAAACTTAATGCCGGATATTCTTATTCATTTATGAATTACGACATTGCTTCTACTGTGAGGCGTCATGACTGGGGTGCTGATTTCGGAATGACTGTAGGCTTCAAACTATATGACGGAAACAGAAGAAGAGAAATGCGTAATGCGGAAATTGAATATGCTAACAAGGGACTGGAACAGAAAAATCTTCGTTTTACTCTTTACACAACTCTTGCTGACTTGTGGCAGGCATACGAAAATAACAAAAGATTGCTTGACCTTGAAAGACAGAATTTGATTGCTGCACGCGAGAACTATTATATTGCTCATGAACGTTACTTGCTTGGCGACTTGTCGGGTATAGAGATGCGTGAGGCTCAAAAGAGTCTTCTTGACGCTGACGAGCGAATACTTGTAGCTGAATATAACACTAAACTTTGTGAGATTTCATTGCTTCAGTTGAGCGGAAACATATCCGTATATCTGGAGTGACGAAGCGGTATGAAAAATTAAAGATTTATAATTACTGTTGATGCACTATCTGGAAAAATTCCATTTTTGTCCTGTATGCGGGTCGTCGGACTTTGTTGAAAATGATTTCAAATCGAAGAAATGTACCCACTGCGGATTTGTATATTATTTTAATGCGGCTGCAGCGGTGGTTGCTATTATTGTAAACGAAAAGGGACAATTTCTTGTTGGCAGAAGGGCTTTCGAACCTGCAAAAGGAACATTGGACCTCATTGGTGGCTTTGTGGATTGCGGAGAGACTGTAGAGGAAGCTATTAAACGCGAAATTGAAGAGGAAATAGGACTGAAAGTTGAGAATCCGGAATATCTGTTCAGCAAGCCAAATACTTATATGTATTCGGGGTTGACAGTTCATACCACAGATATGTTTTTTCTTGTAAAGGCGATGTCGGCTGAAAGCATTAAAGCAAATGATGATGTGGCTGAATGTTGGTGGATAAATGCTGAGGACTTGTCAGTAGATGATTTTGGCTTGGATTCAATTAGAGAAGGATTGAAGGATTATTTAAGAACCATTAGAGATAAATGAGTATGAAAGTTAGCAGATTGTTTGCATTGTTGTTATTCGTCTGTTTGTCTGTTTCTGGTTTTGCTCAGCATGATAACAGTGCAATGAGCGGTGCTTCATTGCTTGATGTTGGGCGCAGACTTTGTGACGAAGGACACTATTATGCCGCGCGTCAGATTATAGGGAAATTTCATGATGGCACTTATGCTTCTTCTCTGAAAGTTTCAGAGATTCATGAACTTGATGTTTTGACTCTTGTTTGTGACTATTATCTTAATTCGTCTGATGTGGCTTCAAGAATAGACAAATGGCTTGAAGCAAACAGTGTTTCCCCTTATTATTTCAGGATGAAGCTGCTTAGGGCAAATCTCAATGTGAAGGAAGGCGAATATGCTGATGCGCTTGAAGGGTATGCGCTCTGTAAATTGGGTGCTGAAAGTAATGAGGAGTTTAAGGAATACAAGCCTTATGTGGATAGTAACATAAAAGAAAATGAACGGATAGAAGCCGTTCTGTATGAAGCTATTGCTAATATCAATATAGGCAATATATTGGAAGCTAAACGACTTCTCGCATCTGTGGATGGCGCTCATGCTCATAAGAATGATATAATTTATTATTCTGCATACATTAAATATATAGAGAAGGATTACGAGGGGGCTCTTCCTGAATTCATTGAAATAGTGGATTATTCCGAATTCAGGGATAAGGTTCCTGTGCTCATTGCAGATTGCTATCTGAATACCAATAACCCTTCTGAAGCTCTTGCTACTATA
>JAFTTD010000045.1 GCA_017466965.1 Bacteroidaceae bacterium | reverse complement strand
TTCGTTCCGAATATGGCAACAACCTCACTACATATACATGGCAGAAGAACTTTATCGAGCCAACCCAACCATACAGACACTAACAAAATATGCTGCGCAAGTGGAAGAAACAGCACAATTCATGGCAGACTTCATCACATTCAACACCAGCACAAACAGATATTGCATAAAATGAGCAACAGCCATGCAAGAGTCAATGTCAAAAGATTTCTCATATAATCACCCATTCGAATTAGCATATTGGCAATACGGACTTAAAGTAGCACAAGACTGGCGTGAAAGACAAGGATTACAAAGAAACAAAAAAATGGGACGAAATTATCAACAGCATTTCAGCATTGCCTGAAAATGACAGCATATATACAGCCGGCATCCCTCTTGAGCCATTCAAGGAAAACGTACAAAGCAGTGATTTCGACCCATTCAAAACTCCTGAACAAACAGGCAACAACCAACTATCAGAAGAAGAATTCCTGTTACAAAGCCGTTCTGACCACCCTGAAGTACTCGGAGCTTGTGGCATGATACCAGTCAACGAAAGTGCACCATTATATTCAACAGACAAAATGAGAAAAACCCTTCACTGGGTTATGAACAACTGGAACTGGAGCAAGACATGGGGATGGGACTATGGCATGGTTGTAATGACAGCAGCACGACTTGGAGAAACCGCAACTGCCATCGACGCATTACTAATAAAACAAGAAAAGAACCGCTATCTTGTTTCTGGTCATAACTACCAAACAGCAGACCGTTTACGTATCTACCTCCCAGGCAATGGCTCCCTGTTGTCAGCCATCGCAATGATGTGCGCCGGTTGGGACGGATGCAAAGAAGTCAATAATCCAGGTTTTCCCAAAGACGGGAAATGGAACGTAAGATGGGAAAACCTGAAACGAATGCAGTAGTTCTTTACTCATTCATATTAATAGAATCAAAACATCACCTCATAATAGAAGATAAATACTAATTGTATTCTTATATAAAGACATATATGTTATAATACAGACAAATAGTAAAAACATATATAATTATGAATTGTTATGAATATCATCTGTATTCCGACCTTATAGACTGGACAACCGTAGCTGAGGCTCCGGTTGTTCCTGTATGTTGAAGGTGTATTCCGCCAAAGCTGTAAGGGTGCGCCATCGCTGAAGACAGTGTCTGAACAGCATTTCCATTAATAATCTCCGCACTCAGCATTGAGTTATCAGCACTTAGCACTACTTTGCAGCCCCTGCGGAAAAGTTCACATTTCTCAGGTTCTGTAATTGGTGTTACCTTGCCATTTATATATTCAACAAGATACACATCGACTGCACGGTCATATTTCGGGGTACGAATGAAACGAAGGCCGTAACCTGTTAAAGTCCTCGTATCAAACTTTATGCAAATGTCAAGATACTGTGCCGTTGCACTGCCAAAACCCTGCCCCGCCGTTTTGCATGGTGCAAGTTCCAATGTGAGGACTTGCCCATCATAGTCTTCGTTCTCCTTTCCTGTGAACATCATTCTCGCTCCTCTAACGTTCTGAATCATACCGTAACATCCTTCTGCCCCGTCAACACCTTCGCCGAAGCACCATGACGGATGACCATGCACTACAGTCCAATCATAATCATTAGTATCTTCTGGCTTGTACGAATCGAATGTCCATCTGCCAGGAACAATGTCTGTGCTTCCCATAAGCGGTACGGTTGGTGTTGTTACAGCCATGGGCACATCTGGTGTAGGCGGAAGAATTAGCGGTTTGCCATTAAGGGTGCATCCGTCCATAATGCACAGATGCCGCGGATCGGGACGTTTAGTCCACTCTATTTTCAGGTTCGGGTCATCGCTCGTCCATCGGCAGTTTCTAAGAGTGACCCTGTCTGAAACTTTTGTCAGATACTGAATACCCTTTACTTTTGTATGAATGTCGCAATCTTCAAAAACAGCTCCCTGTGGAGATGTGGCGTAGAAAGGCTTGCTTGAATAAAACGTGAAACGACATTTGCGATAAACTCCTGTTCCACACAAGGCGTCATCGGTGCATTCA
Organism: Bacteroidaceae bacterium; assembly: GCA_017466965.1. The sequence goes on along the minus strand of JAFTTD010000045.1, from coordinate 717 downwards.
AAATAGCATCCATCAAAAACCACACGTCTTGCTCCAACGAACGGACACAGGTTCAAACGTGAAATGAAGCGGCAGTTTCTCACCTTGTAGTCATTGCCGTTACAAATTACGAGTTGCGCCTGGACAATGGCTTCAGCGCGTTTCTTCCTGTTAAGTTCAGGATTAAGCCTATATTCCAAATCCACATTACAGTAGTTTCCGAATGTGATGTTATCCGCTTCAATTTCGTTTCCTGTAATGTGCAACATTGTGAAATTTCCAGCCGCTCCGTGTGTCTGCCCTCTATTGCAGGCCAACACAACGTCCTCCGGACTCTCTCCCATTCCAATAAGCCTTGTACGATTAAGACGCACTTTCATGCCATAAGGAGTATTGTCTCCTGGTTCAGGATAGCGAACAGCGTCATCGTCCGGATTATCAATCCAATATACATTCGGTTCTATATATATGTTTGTCCACAGTGTGTCGTCAGCAAATGTTTCGGCATGACGCAAGGCTTCATTAACAGTAGAAAACAATCCTTTTTCTATATTTGTCTTCACTTCCCGATTGACAAAAAAATCACGTTCCTTTTGTTCCTGCGAACACACTGTTATACTCACAAGAAATACAATAAAAGCTATTATCTGTTTTCGGATATGCATACCTTTTACTTATTTATTACAATCCGTTTTATTTCAATCCACGCGCTGAGTATATACGTTCCTTGGCATTGTT
>JAFTTD010000044.1 GCA_017466965.1 Bacteroidaceae bacterium | reverse complement strand
TATATTCCATATATTATTTTTTTATTTTGTTAACCAATGCGATAAGATAACCAAGCGCAAGGAATGCACCAGGGGCAAGCACGAACATCAGCATACCGTAGTTCTCGCTATAGAGTGGCAAACCAAATATTGCTCCTGTTCCGAATAATTCACGTACTCCACCTAATAATGTAAGAGCGATAGTAAATCCTAATCCCATGCCAAGACCGTCAAATATAGATGAAACAGGACCGTTTTTAGCTGCGAAAGATTCAGCTCTTCCCAAAATGATGCAGTTCACCACAATAAGTGGGATAAACAATCCTAATGACTTGTCTATTTCCGGAAGGTAAGCCTTGATTATCATTTGTAACACAGTTACCAGTGATGCTATTACTACAATGAATGACGGAATTCTTACCATATTTGGAATAAGATTCTTAATCAAGGATATGATTACGTTTGAAAGAATTAGAACGAACGTTGTAGCTAATCCCATTGACATACCATTCATGGCAGAAGATGTTGTACCGAGAGTAGGACACATTCCTAAAAGAAGAACAAAAGTAGGATTCTCCTTTATGATACCATTGATCAATACTTTAAAGTTATTCATAAAATACTCCTTTCTGTTTGTTATTCGTTTGGACATTCGTTTTTGTTACAATCCTTTTTGTCACAATTATGCTCTGTTTCTGAATGAGCTTGTGAAGTTGCGCTTGTAACTGCATCTGCACCATTTGCAAAATATTGGCTGTATGCTTTTTCTATAGCTAATAAGAATGCACGTGATGTTATTGTTGATGCTGTTATTGCATCTATTCCACCTTCTGCATCTTTGCTAACTTTGAAAACGTCTTTGCCTGGGTTTTTACCTATGATGTCACCTTTCTGGCCTTTTTGGAACCAAGTGTCTGCTTTTGCTCCAAGTCCTGGAGTTTCAGCGTGCTCAAGCACTGTATAACCAAGGATTGTTCCTTCGTTGTTGAATCCGACGAGAACCTTCATTGGACCGCCAAACCCATTTTCTGACGTTGTGACAGCAGAGCCTAACGGATTGCCGTTTGCATCATTTACTGAGTAGCAGGTGAAACCTCCGTTTTCTACAGGATCTGCTACTTGGATGTCGTCAGAACCCATTACAGACTTGATACCTTTGTCAAGATTCTCTTTGTTGATTTTCTCTATTTGAGGAGCTGTGAAATCATTGACATAAGCCAAAACTCCACCAGCTAAAATGGCGATAAGTGTTAGCACTATAGCCATGTTTGTTAATGTTGATTCAAGCTTTTTCATTTCTTTACTACCTCCCCGAATCTTTTTGGTTTACAATAATTGTTGATGAGTGGAGTGAATGCGTTCATAATAAGGATTGCAAATGACATTCCTTCTGGATAGGCTCCGAATGTACGTATAACGACTGTGAGGAAACCTATTGATACTCCATAGATTAATTGCCCCTTCTTGGTCATTGGCGATGTTACATAGTCTGTAGCCATAAATACTGCTCCAAGAAGAAGTCCGCCTGTCAAGAGTTCTGTTACAGGAGATGCGTAAACTGGATTGGCAAGATGCATGAGTCCTGAGAAAACAAAAACAGTGGCGATTATTGATATTGGAATATGCCATGTAATGATTTTCTTAGCCAACATATATACAAGTCCTATGATTATAGCCAATGCGCTAACTTCACCAAGACATCCGCCCATGTTTCCAAAAAGCATATCCATTGAACTTGGCAATTGCTCTAAAATGCTTGCATCGCCTGCTTTCACAGCTGCTTTCATTATTGAAAGAGGTGTAGCTCCTGTTGTTGCATCAAGATATGTGCCAAAACCTTGGCTTGGTACTGGCCATGTTGTCATTTGAACAGGGAATGAAATTAGAAGGAATGCACGTCCTGCAAGAGCTGGGTTAAATAAGTTACATCCAAGTCCTCCGAATGTCATTTTTACAACACCAATAGCGAACAATGAACCTATAATCACAATCCATATAGGTAAGTTTGATGGCATGTTGAATGCAAGCAATATACCTGTAAGTATTGCAGAACCGTCTGTTATTGTAATTTGGTCGTTCTTCAAGATGAATTTATTTATAGCCCATTCGAAGAACACGCATGAGGCAACCGCTGTTAAGGTTACCGCTATCGCACCTACACCAAAGAATACAAACGAGCAGATGAGAGCTGGAATAAGCGCTATACATACGCCGTACATATTCTTCTGCACGCTGTCGCCGCCGTGTACATGCGGTGATAATGATACTATTAATTTATTTGCCATAATATACTTTATATTTGACTTTTATTTTTTAGAGTTGCGTTCTCTGATTATTCCCATGACTGTAGATTTACCAAGTCTGATGTGGTCAAGCACAGGTCTGTTAGACGGACATGTGAATTGGCATGAACCACATTCAATACAGCTGACAATATCTTCGCTTTCAACTTTATCCCACATTCCAAGAGAAGAGCATTTTGCAAGAAGGTATGGTTCAAGGCCCATAGGACATGCACTTACGCATTTAGCGCAACGAATGCATGGCTGAGCTGCATTTCTGCGTGCTTCCTTATTGTTCATGATAAGTACTCCTGAAGAACCTTTGCAAATTGGGACTTCTGTGTTCATCAAAGCCTTTCCCATCATAGGACCTCCGCCTATTACCTTGCCTGTGTCTTCTGGTAAACCTCCGCAAGCATCAATAAGCTGGCTCATAGGTGTTCCCATGCGGACAAGGAAATTGCTTGGCTGTTTCAAACTTTTACCTGTAACTGTAACTATTCGTTCAAATAATGGTTTGTTTTTCATTACAGCTTCGTAAACTGCGTATGCTGTACCTACGTTCTGAATTATAGCGCCTACGCTAACAGGAAGTGCAGGAGGTGCTGGTACTTGACGTCCAACTACAGCGTCAATAAGTTGCTTTTCGCCACCTTGTGGATACTTTACCTTGAGTGGGACAACTTCAATGTTGCCATAGCTCTTGGCCTTCTCTGTCATTATTTTAATGGCGTCAGGCTTGTTGTTCTCTATTCCTATATAGCCTTTGCTTACATTTGCAGCTTTCATAAGGAGGCTAACTCCTACAAGTATCTGGTCAGCCTTCTCAAGCATAAGACGGTGGTCTGCTGTCAAATATGGCTCACATTCAACTGCATTGATAATTACCCATTCTGGCTTTGAGCCTGGAGGAGGCATAAGCTTTACATGGCAAGGGAAGCATGCACCACCCATGCCGACAATTCCTGCATTTTGAATTTTCTCGATAATTTCTTTTCCTGTAAGCTCTGGCTTGTCTTTAAGAGTGACAAGGGAGTCACTGCGGTCTATGTTTTCTATCCATTCGTCACCTTCTACAGTGATGTGTACAGCAGGTTTTGCATATCCACTTGCATCTACTATAGTATCAACCTTTAATACGGTACCTGATACTGAAGAAAATATAGGTGCTGATACGAATCCGCCGGCTTCTGCAATCATTTGTCCAACTTTTACCTTGTCGCCTTTTTTGACGATTGGCTTAGCTGGTGCTCCGATATGCTGCCCCATAGGGAAAACTGCCACTTTAGGCAATTCTGCCATCTTTATAGGTTCGGTTGCCGACAATTTATTTTCTGCTGG
>JAFTTD010000002.1 GCA_017466965.1 Bacteroidaceae bacterium | reverse complement strand
GAGCGCAAGAAGAACTTTTTCCTTCAAGATTTCAGGAGTTTCATTATAGTATTCACGACGTTCAGAATGGCCGAGGATAACATATTCTGCACCTGTTGACTTAACCATTTCTGCAGATACTTCACCTGTGTAAGCACCGCTTGCCTTGTCAGCACAGTTCTCAGCACCAAGTCCGATTACTTCATGATTGATAATATCAGACACCTTAGCAAGGTGAATGAATGGAGTGCAAATTACAACATCACAATTTGGTTTGTCTGCTGCAAGAGCTTCGTTAAGTTCAGTAGCAAGAGCACTACCTTCCTGAAGATTCTTGTTCATCTTCCAGTTTCCAGCAACAATTTTCTTTCTCATTTTTCTTAAATTTTAGAGTTTGACTTGTTATTTGTTTTTATATCATTGTTATTATCTTCCACTAAGCCCAGTTTCTTCTCTATCTCTTCCAAATTCAGTTCTCTGGATTTACGTTTCATCATTCGGTAGAATGCCCATTTCATTGCCAATCTGTCAAGCACAGTCAATACAAGAAGCGGCAAGAAGAATATAAGCGTAACATATATAACTTTCTGACGAGCTTCAACCAGCTCTATTTTTCCAATGTGAAGTTCCTCAAGCGGCGCAAACAGTTCATATTCGTCAGGAAAATCCCAACTGCTCCATTTATGCACAATCTTACCATCCTTCAGCAATACCAATCCAGGGTTAGAACGAACTACTGTCTTTAGCGCACGCTCGTCACCACGATAAATGTCATATTCAGCACCGGTATGCTCTCTCCAGTATTCCTGTGCAACAGAATCAGACGCCGTAATACAGTAGAATCCATAGCCATAAGCCAAAGAATAGTCATAAGCTTCATTTATGAGATCCAAACGGCTCTGGTCTGCCTCTTCAAGCAAAGGAGCCACAAGCAGAAAAGCATAATCCTCATCATCAAGCACCACTTCTGTTATATCAACATCTTCCTCCTGATCTATTATATAAAAATCAGACATATCAGACTTGCCTCCCTCTTTCACAAGCGTACGTTTCGTTTCTACATAAGTCCACGTGCTGTCCGGATCATCAGCATCAACATCCAATTCCATCAATTCACCATCACGCTCATACACTATTTTAACGTCATAAACAGGCATCATATCAACAGCTCCCATAGCTTTCCCCTCACGCAAATCAGCCCCTACATGATACGGTCTGTAGTCAAACACCGGAAGCTTCAGTTCACAATAGATCGAAAATCCCAGAATATATACTACCGCAAAAAGCGAAACCAACCATTCTGTATTGTCACTCAATATCCTGAACTGCAATCTGTTCCAGCGCAATATCACAAATGAAGCTGCAAGCAATATCAGATTCTTAACAAGCGTCTCACCGTTTGTCAGCACAACTGCATCACCAAAACATCCGCAATCTGACACCGGATTGTATATATAGATATACACTGTAAACAAGGTCATCACCGACATGAAAGTCAATGTCAACCTCGCTATCGGTCCTCTGCTAATGCCGAACAGCAAATATACTCCAATGACAAATTCAGCCATTGCAAGCATTATTGCAAAAGCCAGAACCAACATTCCAGGAATCCCTTCTATAGAGAAAGCCGTCAGATAGTCCTCTATCTTGTAAACCATCCCCAATGGGTCGTTAGCCTTTACAAAACCCGAAAATATGAATGTTATTGCAATTAAAAACCTGCATACATTCACGATGGTCCTCAATGCCATCAGTCTGAATTTCATACTAATAAGCCTCATCAAGCTTCGCCCTGCTCTTCCATCTTAATCAGTCCAAAGACTGAATAGTTTATCATGTCAAGATAATTTGCATCAATCCCTTCAGAGACAAGAGTCTGTCCGTCATTACCCTCAATCTGCTTTGTCCTGTATATTTTCATCAGAATCAAATCCGTATATGAACTTATGCGCATAGAGCGCCAAGCCTCATCATAGTCATGATTCTTCTTGAGCATCAGTTTCAGAGCGACATCCGCATACTTGTCATAGAGCGCAATAGCTTCTGATTCAGAAACATCCTCTTTTTCCGCATAGCCAAGCTCAAGCTGCACCAGTCCTACAATGCCATAATTCACTATAGCCTGAAATTCCGGATAAATGCCTTCACCAACTAACGAAACACCCTTCACTTCCAAGCTCCTTATTCTGTTCGCTTTAATCAGAATCTGGTCTGTCACCGAAGTAGGACGCATAATGCGCCACGCTGCACCATAATCGTGAAGTTTCTTTGCAAAAAGCTCACGACATTTGGCCATAGCACCCCTGAATTGTTCTTCTGTTTTCATCGCCTTATATAAATAAACATAAGTGAGACAGCAAACCGACAAGCCTGCCGTCACTATACATTTCGCTGCAAAGTTAATGTTTTTTTGTTACATCCACAAAAATAAAGCCAAAAGTCATCAATTCATTAAGCCCGCACAGATTAGCAGTTTACTAAAAAGCAAATTCCAAACCAATATTCAAACGCGGATTATCCTCAAAGAAACGGTCGCCCCACAAATATAGATTTATCAGCTTATAAGAATAATAAAATCCTGCTGCAACGTTCAAATCCTCATCAAATTCCCAAGAATGCAAGAGGCCAAGCATTGGGGTGATGCTGTTGCCATTCTCAAAATTGAAATGACGGCAGAGATACCAATACTGGCTGACAGACTCAACACCATCATCATTGACATCAAGCCATGTATTTGAGAGCCAAAACAGATTGCCGTCATTCGTTATCTGTCCCTGTCCATACAGTCCGCCAGAAAGATAAGCGAACGAAAACTTGTCATTCATGTCAAACATCGGAGTGAGCTGAGCGCCAACTTTAATCCACTTGCTGAATTCATGGCCAAAGCGTGCCGTAACACCAAAGTCCCTCACCATCTCACTGGAAGAATACGACACACCGAACGCAAAGTCACTCCCCACTCCATACTGGAAAGTTGTATATGCATTATACACATCAGAGCCCACAAGAGTATTCAGGGCTGAATATCCATAAAGCTTACCATCACCCACTGTTGTGGCAAAATTAGGAACCTGTGCGACACACACCATCGGCAAGAACATCAATGCCAATGCAACAAAAAAGTTTTTCATAACACCT
>JAFTTD010000043.1 GCA_017466965.1 Bacteroidaceae bacterium | reverse complement strand
TGGAGCGGCACAACTCCTGGATTCCAGACATATAGTAATGCAGAGTTCTATAATTGCAACTATGATTTCCATCAGACTATTGCGGGTGTTAAGAAAGGTGTTTATAAAGTAGAAGTAACTGCTTACTATCGACATGGAAACGCTGTGTCTGATGCTGAGGCATATACAAAATATATAGATGAGGGCATTTCTTCAGAGCAATATGCCAAGCTATATGCAACAACTTCAGTCTTAGAAGCTTATGACAAGTCATTACCATTCGCTACATCAGGTGCATCTACAGAGTCCATTACTACGGATGAGGCTTCTAATAGTTATGGATTTATTCCAAATGCTATGAAGTCTGCTGCTTACTATATGTCACAGGGCAAGTATGAGCCTACATCTTTGATAACAGCTGTAGAAGATGGAAACATTACTATAGGCCTGAAGAAAGAAACTCACATTGGCGATGACTGGACACTCTTTGATGATTGGAAACTCTATTATCTTGGTGATTCTGAAGAGGCTTATAAGTATATGGCAGAAGAATACCTCAGTGGGGCTGTGGACTATGTTGACTATCTTGAAAGGAATGAAGATGTTTACTATAACAAGGCGGCATACGATGCATACGTTGAGGCGCAGTCAAATCTTGCTAATGCAAACACAGCAGATGACATACGAGTGGCAATATCTGCATACGATGTGGCAACAAAAAAACTTGAATCAAGTATTGATGCTTATTCAGAGTATTATACAAAATATGTTGAGGTAGAAACATTCCTTGAAGAACGTGGAGATGCTTTCTTTGGAACAGGAACAGAAGTATTATATGACTATGTCTCTATAGAGGAAGAACCGTCAGAGTTATTTCCTAACGGAACTGCACAATACATCCTGTATTATGGAAAGCTCACAAACGAACAAATAGCTGCAGAAGTTAAATTCCTTGATAAGCTTCTTGCTGATGCAATTGCAACAGGCATGAGCGATGGTACAGACTGTACTGAACTTCTTAAGAACGCTAATTTTGCGGCTGAAGACGGATGGACTAAGCAACCAGGCGTAACATTCCCTACAAATGGAAATCCTGTGGGCGAAGGTCCTAATATGCTGTTTGATATTAATCAGACACTGACAAACTTGCAGAACGGATTGTATGAGTTTACTGTTAATGCTGTTTATTTGGCTTCTGATTATTCTGTGCTTACTGGAGAGGAGAATTATAAAGCGTATGTTTATATCAATGGCTATCACGAAAAAATGAATTCTGTGTTCTCTGCGCCAAGTGATACTCTTGTTCACTCAAGCGACTATAATTATGAGGGTGTGGGATATATGCCAAATTCAAGTGAAGGTGCATACGCTGCTTTCCAGCAGGGACGTTACAAGCAGACTGTTTATGGCCTTGTAACAGACGGAACTATGAAATTGGGATTGAGAAATGATTTGCGTTATGCTGACGGAAGCCGTGCATGGTGGACTGATGCAAAACTGATTTTCCGTGCTAAGAATTCGGAAATTCTTTCTGAAGTAATCAAGGTTACTATACCTGAAGCAGAAGAATTGCTTGCAAACAAGGCGGGAAAACCTGAAATAGACGCTCTTGCTCAAGCAATAGCTGTAGCGAAAGACGGTGCTGACGATCTTTACAATGCTCTTGTTTCACTCAAGGCGGCAGAGGATGCAGTGAATGTTTCTACAGCCACTTATGTCAATCTGAATACGGCAATCCAGAATTTACAGGCTACAATAGACGAGTATTCAAAGACGGCTTCGGCTGAATCAAAGGCAAATGCAGAAGCGCTATATGCAGAAGTTTCTGCTGCTTACGAAAGTTCTGCATATTCAAATGAAGATGCTGTTGCTAAGATAGAAGAAATAAATCTTGCAGCAGTGGCTATGAAAATGCCGGTAATCAACGATGAAGAAGAAATTGTAGATGTGTCTCACCTTATTGTTAATAATACATTCGATCCTGCTAAGGGCGACAAGAACACAGGTGTGATTGAAGGTTGGACAACAGG
>JAFTTD010000042.1 GCA_017466965.1 Bacteroidaceae bacterium | reverse complement strand
GAGTTGACAGTTCTGTAGTGGCAGCTCTTCTTCTGAAAGCTATCGGAGACAACTTGGTTTGTGTTCATGTCAACCATGGTTTGATGCGTAAAGGTGAGTCAGAAAATGTCATTGAAGTATTCAAGAATAAACTTAATGCAAATCTTGTTTATGTTGACGCTACAGATAGATTCCTTGATAAATTAGCTGGAGTTGCTGATCCAGAACAGAAAAGAAAGATTATCGGCGGAGAGTTCATCAGAGTCTTTGAAGAGGAAGCAAGAAAGCTTGACGGCATTGATTTTCTTGGCCAAGGCACAATTTATCCTGATATTGTTGAGAGTGGTACAAAGACAGCTAAATGTGTAAAAAGCCATCACAATGTAGGTGTTCTTCCAGAGGACTTGCAATTCGAACTTGTTGAACCATTGAAACAGCTGTTCAAGGATGAAGTAAGAGCATGTGGAGTTGAACTTGGATTACCATACGAAATGGTTTACCGCCAGCCGTTCCCAGGCCCAGGTCTCGGAGTACGTTGCTTAGGAGCTATAACTCGTGACAGACTTGAAGCTGTACGTGAATCAGACGCTATTCTTAGAGATGAATTCCAAAAAGCTGGATTGGACAAGAAAGTATGGCAGTACTTCACTATCGTTCCTGATTTCAAATCAGTAGGTGTTAGAGATAACGCTCGTTCGTATGATTGGCCAGTTATAATAAGAGCTGTCAATACTGTTGACGCTATGACTGCAACAATTGAACAGATTGATTGGCAAATTCTTCTTAAAATTACAGATCGCATACTCAAGGAAGTTAAGACTGTAAATAGAGTATGCTATGATATTTCTCCAAAACCTAATGCTACAATAGAATGGGAATAATTTCTCATTAAACCTATAATATCTTAAGAGTGAAATGCCGAATAAACTGAGTAATTTAGGCTTTTCACTCTTAAGTTTATAAATACTTTTGGCATATTTGTAAATAATCCTTATCTTTGGGGAAGAATATTAACCATATTAAAAATATATGTTGTAATGAATAGAATTATTTTTTATTTGACTTTAATTAGTGTTTTTGTTGTATCAGGTTGTCAATCGTATAAAAACGTACCTTACCTGCAGAACAGTCAAGATGTAGATTTAACTCAGATTCCGAGTTTGTATGACGCAAAAATCATGCCAAAGGACATCTTAACCATTACTGTTACTTCTCCATTAGCACCAGAGGCTGTTGCTATGTATAACCTCACAGTGCAGTCAAGTAACACAACTAACAGTTCTGCCAGAAATAATTTCTCTACACAAGTATCATTAATTCCTTACCTTGTTTCAAACGAAGGAACTATAACATTCCCTGTTCTCGGCGAAATTCATGTAGTAGGCATGACTAAAACAGATTTGGAGAACTATATATTGGATAAGATTATGCAGACGGGCATGAAAGAAAAGCCTATAGTTACAGTTACAATGTCTAATTACAAAATTGCTGTTCTTGGTGAAGTTGCCCGTTCTGGAGTTTATACGGCTTCAAATGGTAAAATAAATGTTTTTGAAGCATTGGCTATGGCAGGAGACATGACTATTCATGGTCGCCGTGACAGCGTTAAGGTTGTAAGAGAAGATGTTACTGGCAAGAAAACTATTTCTATATTGAATCTTAACGACGCTAATGTAGTAATGTCACCATATTACCAGTTACAGCAGAATGATATTGTTTATGTAACACCAAACAAGGTTAAGGCAAAGAACTCAGGTATTGGTTCTGAAACATCATTGTGGTTTACATCTACAAGTATTCTGGTTTCACTTGCTAGTTTGATTTACAATATATTGAAGTAAAAGACTTCTTATTTGACGGCTGCAGAAATATGCTGTTTATATCATATTTCTGCAGCTGTTTTTTTATGCTTGTTTGTTACAATTTGTTTAAAATACAGCTCTTTTAGTATCTATTTATGTGTGTTGTTGAGTGTGTTGCGACTTATAAATTGCAATGTTGTATTGAAATTCTTAACTTTGCACATTGTAATTATTAAACTATTTATATAGAGATTTTGATATAGAAGATTTTGCAATGAACAAAATAATATATGTATTCACTATAATACAGCTATTTATTTCTTCATCAGCCTTTTCGTCTGAAAACAGAAGTGATTCAGTTTTTGCAGAACAACTTAAGGCAAAAGGTATAGAACTTACTGATGGAAATAATGTGCAATTGCTTAAAAGCGGCCATGACAAGTTTGTTGACATGTTTGAATGTATCAGAAATGCAAAAGTATTCATTCATCTTGAATACTTTAATTTCCGAAATGATTCTATTGCCAACAAATTATTTGATTTATTGGCTGAGAAGGCAAAAGAGGGTGTTGAAGTAAGAGCCATGTATGATGCTTTTGGAAATGCTTCTAACAATCAGCCAATCAAGAAAAAGCACCATGAACTGATTTGCAGCCGAGGCATCAATCTTGTGAAGTTCGACCCTATTCGTTTTCCTTGGGTTAACCATATTATACCTCGCGACCATAGAAAGATAGTAGTTGTGGATGGGCGTGTAGCATATACCGGCGGTATGAATGTCGCTGATTATTATATTGAGGGCATTGAAGGTATCGGGCCTTGGCGAGATATGCACATTAGAGTTGAAGGTGCTGCTGTAAATGAGATGCATTCCATATTTGCAAAAATGTGGATGAAAGCCACAGGTGAATTAATTGAAGGTGAGAAGTATTTCCCGATACCGTCAAACGAAGGCAACAAAAGAATAGCAATAGTTGACAGAGCACCTAAAGTATCAAATGAATCAATCAGAGACCTGTACGTTGGTATGCTCAACAGCGCAAAACACAGCATTCGTCTTGTGAATCCTTATTTTGTTCCTACTCATAAAGTAAGGAAAGCGTTGAAAAATGCAATTGACAGAGGTGTTGATGTTGAAATTATGCTGTCCAAAAAAAGTGACATTCCATTAACCCCAGATGCATCGCACTATGTTGGCAACAATCTAATGAAGAGAGGTGCAAAAGTTTATCTTTTTGATGCCGGATTTCATCACACCAAGATTATGATGGTTGACAGCCTGTACTGCACTGTCGGTTCGTCTAATCTTGACAGTAGAAGTCTGCGATGTGATTATGAAGTCAATGCCGTTATCTTCAACAAGGAAACTACAATGGAACTTATTGAGATGTTTGAACAAGACAAGAGGAACTCGGAACTGATAAAAAAAGGATATTGGAGAAGCAAGAACATCTGGAAACAGTTTGTTGGATGGTTTGGCAACCTTCTCACGCCAGTGCTGTAAATAGTCAAAACATAATTGAATTTATATCTTAATAAAACAATCAATACTTATGAAAAATAGGATTATATTTTTAATAGTCTCATTTATCTATTTCTTCAGCGTTGCATGTCAACCTGTTGAACATCCTAAAAGAGAATTTAGAGGTGCGTGGATACAGTGTGTTAACGGCCAATACCTTGGCAAGACACAGTCTGAAATTAAGAGAATGCTTGAAAGCCAATTGAATGTGTTGCAAAAGGCTGGCATCAATGTGATTCTCTTTCAAGTCAGAGCTGAGGGAGACGCATTGTACAAATCATCATATGAGCCATGGAGCAGATACCTTACCGGTGTTCAAGGAAAGTCCACAACTGACGGCTGGGACCCGTTGGAGTGGATGGTAAAGCTTTGTCACGACAGGAACATGGAGTGTCATGCATGGATAAATCCTTACCGTGCAAAAACGAAGGGTACTGTGAATATGGATTCAAAGCATGCTGCAGTAAAGTATCCAAATAGAGTTTTTGAATATGGAGATCTTTTGATTTTTAACCCAGCCATAGAGCAGAACCGTTTATACACCTGCATGATTGTTGAAGATATACTGACTCGATATGATGTAGACGGTTTGCACATTGATGATTACTTCTATCCATATCCTGTTGATGGTGTTGAAATACCTGATTATAGATGGTATATTGAAAACCCTCGTGGTTTTGACAATATTGATGACTGGAGAAGAGACAATGTGAATTTGCTAATCAAAGATTTGCATCAGACAATAAGAACAATTAAACCTTGGGTGAAATTTGGAGTTTCTCCATTCGGTATATACAGAAACTCTCCTAAAGGATATAATTCAGAAGAGGGTAGTGCAACAAATGGCCTGCAGAATTACGACCAGCTCTATGCAGACATTGTTCTATGGCAGAAAAAAGGATGGATAGACTACCTTATTCCTCAAATCTATTGGAATATAGGAACTAAGGTTGCAGACTATGACATATTGTGTAATTGGTGGAACGATTATTGTTCTGAACGTCCGTTAATCATCGGCCAGGATGTTGAAAGAACTGTTAAGGGTGCAGACCCGAATAATCCTGCTTCACACCAGATGATTGCAAAATACAGTATTCAGCGCTCCATGAGGAATGTTGTTGGAAGTTGTCAATGGTATGCAGCTGCAGTTGTAAACAATCCTGGCAATTACAGAACAATGCTGGAAACTTATTATCACAAATATCCGGCTTTACAGCCAGAGATGAAATTCATAGATGACAAGGCACCTAAAAAACCACGCAAAGTTGATGTGGATTTGATAGACGGGAAGCCGTCGTTAGTATGGAAAGCACCTAAGGCTAAAAAAGAGATGGACAAGGCAGTACAATATGCAGTTTACAGATTTGAGAAAGGTGAGATTATTGACATTAATGATGCGACTCACTTGCTCGGAATAACTCGCAACACATATTTCCCAATTGAAAAGGAAGCTTTTGGGGCTACTTTCATCATTACCTCATTAGACCGCCTTCACAACGAATCCAAAGGTGTAAAGGTAAAACTGTAAGATTAAACAAAATAAATCAAACAAAATATAATAGAGAAAACACTGCGCTGAGAGTAAGAATCCAGCGCAGTGTTTTTATATTTATACTGCAGTGCAGTTAGATTTTCACTGCGCTGCATAATTTTACAGTTTATGATAACTAATTATTCGTTCATGAAGAATATATTTAATATGTGTAATAACATATATGTTTAATGCTGTATTCAAGTTATTTTACGTTTCGCCAAATGTTAAAAACACAAAAACAAAATGTTAAATTAGAATCCATACGCATTATTAAAAACTCTCAATATCACTTGAATTAATGGGCGTTCGCAAGAATTTGTTTGCGCACACAGAAGTCTTAAAAATACGTAAGTTCTTGATGTACTGAACAAAAAGACTTGTCAGTTTTGCAAAAAAATCGTAACTTTGCAGCGCAATTCAGAATTAAGACGAAATGATTATTTCATTACAAAACTTTATTTCTGAAGAATTGAATTAAGAGAACGGTGCGTAGAATTGTACGCTCTGATTATTAACTAAATTCAAAAAGATGAAGAAATTAATTGTATTTTTATTGTTTGCTGTAAGCATGTCGGCTTCAGCAGCAGATGCAGATTTAATGAAGAAATGGGGAAGTGTTATTGAGGCGATAGGGTTAGTAGAAAGTGAAGGCAAGGCTGATGCAGTATCAAAATGTGGACGTTGGGTTGGATATTTGCAAATATCAAAGATTTTGGTCAGACAGTGCAATATTATTGCAGGCTATGACAAATATACTTACGACGACCGCTACAACAAAGAAAAGAGCATACAGATGTTTATTGAGTTCCAAGAGCATTTCAATCCTGAAGGAAATATGGAAAAGGCTATAAGACTATGGAATTCCGGCGATTTGAACTGTATGAAAAGAAAAGCTGCTACTGACGGATATTACAAAAGAGTGATGTCAAGATATTACAAACTCGCAGCCAATAAATAAATCGCTAATTCTCGGACAGATATTCAGACAAGCAAGATTTTTGTTCCATTGAAAGTTTGTAATCAATGAACATTAATTTTGCTTTCATTATTTTAAATAAATAGTTTTCAACTGTTGT